>JAITAP010000024.1 GCA_031284065.1 Prevotellaceae bacterium | reverse complement strand
CTCGCCTTGATAGCTTCCTTCACGGACGGCGACATTTTTTCGCGGCGGTGGAGGTTGTTAATATCTTCCCAATCGGTTACAATCATTCCTTTGAAGCCCATTTGCTCGCGCAGCAGCGTGGTGAGCAGCTCGTAGCTGGCGTGCACGGGCTGGTTGTTGACGCTGCCCGAATTAATCATCACGGTTTGCACGCCGGCGTCGATGGCGGCTTGGAACGGCGGCACGTGGTACTCCAGCAGCACGTTGGCGGGGATGTAGGCGGGGGTGCGGTCTTTCCCGCTCACGGGCACGGAGTAGCCGATGAAATGCTTCATGCAGGCGGCCACTTTGGTAGCGTCGCCCACGCGGTTATCGTCGCCTTCGTAGCCCTTCACCAGCTGGTAGCCGAAGACGGACGACAGGTAGGGGTCTTCGCCGAAATTTTCGTACTGCCGCGGCCAGCGCGGGTCAAGCCCCAAATCCAGTACCGGTGCAAAGTTCCATGGCACATTGGCGGCGCGGGTTTCGTAGGCGGCTATTTCGCCCATGCGCTTTGCGTGCGCGGGGTTCCATGTAGCGGCTAAGCCTATTTCCTGCGGGAATATCGTGGAGCCCGCCACGTAGGTTGCGCCGTGAATTTCGTCTAAGCCGTACAGTATGGGGATTTTCAGGCGTGTTTCTTTGGTGGCCACTTCTTGCATTTGGACGATGGCGTTGTTCCACCACTCGGTGGTGCGCGCGCGGGTGTTGGGCGAATTGAGGATAGAGCCCACGTGGTAGTTAACCACCGCGTCGCGCAGCTTGTCCGTGTCCAGCTGCATAGTACTGGTGGGCGGCGTGTCCTCGCCCTTGCACAGCATATCGATGCTGATTTGCGCCATCTGTCCGATTTTTTCCTCAAGGGTCATTTGCGCCACAATTTCGGCGGCTTGCTTGTCGATGTTGCTTTGCGATTGCGGCGCACAGGCGGAGAACGCTGCGGCAGCCAATGGGAATAATGCTTTTTTCATGATTGGTAAATTTTTAAAGTGTTCTATAATTTCCATGCACATGCGGCCGTTGTGGTAGGGACATTTCCAGAGCCCTGCCTTGTCGTCGTCGCGGTTGACGCTTCCGTCGGCTTTGCGGCTCCAGCGCCATTCGCCGCCTGTTTTATCAATAATGTTATTTTGGATATATTGTCCTGCGCGGGCTGCTTTTTCTGCATAATCTTCGTTGCCGGAATTTTTGCAGGCGTACAGAAAGCCGACTACGGTTTCGGCCTGTACCCACCAATGGCGGTCAGCATCGGTGTGTTCGCCGTCGCGCTCGTAAATCATGCTGCCGTCGGGTTGCAGGCCTTCCGCCGCTGCGTCGGCAATTTTCAGCGAAATTGCCTTCACCTGCTCCGTCAGCTTTGCGTCGCCTAAGACCTCCGCCGCCTCCCACAACAGCCACGACGCCTCAATGTCGTGCCCGTAGGACACGCCGGACGATTTCACGTTCCACGCTTCATCGAAAAATAAGTTGAGATGCCCGGATTTGTCAAGTATTTTTTCCGTGAAAATGGCGATTAGCTTTCGTTGCGCTTCGTGCAGCTGCGGGTTTTTCCACACGCGGCACAGGTTGGTGTACGGCTCGAGGATGTGCAGGTGGGTGTTCATGGTTTTCTTTTCGTTGGCGTCCTTGTTGCTCAGGCGCATGTCGTCGATGGCGTTCCATTCGCGCGTGTAGGCTTCGAGGTAGCCGCCCGCGCTGTTGTCGCGGTGTTTTTCTATCAGGTGAAAAAAATCTTTGGCCAGCTCCAGCGCTTTTGCGCTGCCGGTAGCGCGGAAAAACTCCGAAAAGCCGTACAGGGCAAACCCCTGCGCATACATTTGCTTTTTGGTGTTTACCGGCTGCCCGTTGAAATCCAGCTCCCAGTACACGCCGCCGAAGTCCGTATCTATAAAGTAATCGACGATGTAATCGAAAGCGCGTTGCGCTGCGGCTTTGTATTCGGGCTTTTTCAGCAGGCGGTAGGCGGCGGAGAATGTCCACAGGATGCGGGCGTTGAGCACAGCGCCTTTGTTGGCTTGCGGATGCAGCGTGCCGTTTCCGTCGATACGGCCGTAGAAGCCGCCGTGTTCGTCGTCCTGCATGTGGCTGAGCCAAAAGGGAAGGATGTTGTTTTCTAATTCGTTTTTGAAGGCCGGCATAGTACTATTCGGGAAAATGTTTAGTGATGCGATTAAGCAAAAATTCGGCAAGCGTTCAATAGTTCTTTCTACTCCTCAAAGTAATCCATGTTTACCTTTTTTATTTCGTAGGAGTGTTGAACTGTTACGCCGAGGTTGTGATCAATCATCAGTTGCGCCAGATAAACCCCGTCAATGAGCACAATTTTCGTTTCAATGCGGAGAATGTATTCCGACGCTTCTTTGGTAAAAGATGATGTTGTAATAAATATACCTTTTTTGGCGCCCTGACCGACTAATGCACCTACAAACTTTTGTATTTCGGGACGACCTACCGTATTTCCCTGTTGCCATTTTTTTGCCTGTATGTAGATAATGTCTAACCCGAGTTTGTCTTCTTTTATGATTCCATCAATTCCCTCGTCTCCACTCCTGCCTGTTGCTTTTCCGGCATCTTTCACAGAGCCGCCATAGCCCATTTTCACCAGCAGGTCAACAACTAACCGTTCAAAAAAAGGAGGCGACAGCTGTTGAATTTTATCCAGTAATTCTTGCGCCAACGCTTTTCGAAGATCTTGGTAGGTATTATCAAGTATTTCTTCCGGCGTCTGAAGTTGTTCACTACTCTGAACATTAATATTTTCTTCTGATGCGCTTTCTTTTGTCTCTCCTCGAAACTCCAGAAATTCCGGAAATTGCCGCAAAAATGCCACGTTGATTTTTTCAGGACTTTGCTTCAAAACGTCTATGCCTCTTTGCGTAATGCAGTAGAAACCCCGTCGAGGAGTGTCCAGCAAACCCGCCTTTTTTAAGTGTGTTTTTGTCCAGCCAACCCGATTTCTGAACAAAAAATCTACGCCACTGGGCAATAGCTCCTGCCTTTCATCTTCCGAAAGGTCAAATTTCTCCGCTAAAGCATCAACAATATCGTTAGAGCGGTATTCCTTTTTATCTTTTACCAAATCCAGTAAAGGAAGCATTAATGTTTGGAAATCAGGTATCATATCATTTTAGATTATTTTTCCGGCAAATACCTTTCTCACAGCAGAACGGGTTTTCGAAGTTTCTTATTGATATAATTTTATAGTGGTTATTTTGCCAAACCAGCAAAAAATTTTCTAATTCGCCCCGCAAAGATATATAAAAATTTCTTACAGCCAACCATTATTTCACCCTCACCATTTTATTTAGTCAATCCTTACCAACCCTCAATTTTCAGAATTAGGGGTTGTAATTTTTTCCGACTTAGTTGCAGCGAGAACTTGAGGAAAAAATTTAATTTCTGAATTGGCTGACGCAGCAGCTAGTCCCTCTCCTTTGGAGAGGGGCAGGGGGTGAGGTCTGGGAGCGAGGTGTTGCAGGTCGCCTGCGTCTTTTCATTCCGTAGGAATGAATCGCTCGGTAGAAAAGGGCAATGTTCTCGGCGCAACACATTCCGTTAGGAATGTGTCCACAAATATTTTGGAGGCATTCCTACGGAATGCCGGGTTCGGTGGCAGGGATGCTTTTCTACCGAGCGTCCCATCCCTAACGGGATGGCGTTTAACGCCGCCAATGCCGCCGCCGCTCCGCCGCCGTTCCCTCCTGCCGTTCCGCCCCGCCGTTCCGCCCCGCCCCGCGTCATCCCGCCGTCGCGTCGTCGTTCCGCCCCGCCGTCATTCCGAGCGGAGCGAGGAACCGGAGCTCGGCGTAGCCAATCTCCCACCTTACCACCCAACCTTGTTGCCGCTATATGGCAAAAATGGCGGGAGGTTCCTCCGCTACGCGCGCTCGTGCCTTGCGCGCTCCGGTCGGAATGACGGGTGGGGTGGGGGCGCGTTGCGCGGCGATGGCTCTATTTTCCGCACCATTTTTGGGCAAACGCTTGCAGATGTTGCAAAAAGTTTTTACCTTTGCTCCCGAAAAGTAAAAAAAATACATGGCACAACGTTTTCTCTATAGCGCACTTCATTTTCATCATCGCCATGATGAGTAGGCCGCTATGCAGATTGTAACCGTCGGAACAGGAGGTTTGCACTTGTCTGCAAGCCTCTTTTTTTTGAGCGTAGTAAAAAGGCACGCCGTATGCCGTCAGGGATGCGCCCACAACCGGTTACGCGGAGCGCAAGGCTGGCAGATGAATGGCGGCAATCATTCATTATTCATTATTCATTATTCGTTATTCATTATTCGTTAATCATTAATCATTATTCATTATTCGTTATTCGTTATTCATTATTCACTAAAGATACATGCTAAAAATTGCCATTCAAAAGTCCGGACGCTTGAGCGAAAAATCGCTGGAGCTGATTGCCGAAGCGGGCGTGAACATTGCCAACAGCGACCGCAAGCTGGTGGCGCAGGCGTCCAACTTTCCCGTTGAGCTGCTGTACCTGCGCGACGACGATATTCCCCAGTGCGTGTATGACGGCGTTGCCGACGTTGGCGTGGTGGGCGAAAACGTGCTGCTCGAAGCGGGCTACGCGCTCGACGTTGTAGAGCGGCTCGGGTTTGGGAAGTGCCGCATGTCGCTCGCCATCCCCAAGTCCGAAAAGTACGACGGCGTGGCGTGGTTCGGCGGACGAAAAATCGCCACCTCATACCCCAAAATTTTGCAGGATTTTCTCGACAAGCACGGCGTACAGGCCGCCATACACCACATTAGCGGCTCGGTGGAAATCTCCACAGGAATAGGCATTGCCGACGCTATTTTTGACATTGTAAGCTCGGGCAGCACGCTCATCAGCAACGGGCTGAAGGAGGTGGACGTGGCGCTGCACTCGGAGGCCGTGATGGTGGGGAAAAAGGCGACGCTTGGGCAGGACAAAACGGCGATTCTGGAAAAGCTGCTGTTTCGCCTCCACGCGGTGCAGAAGGGAAAGCAAAACAAGTACGTCATGCTCAACGCGCCGGCGGCAAGCGTTGAGAAAATCACCGCCGTAATACCCGGCATGAAAAGCCCAACGGTGGTGCCGCTGGCGCAGGAGGGCTGGTGCTCCGTCCACTCGGTGCTCCCCGAAGGGCAGATTTGGGAAATCATCGACCGGCTGCACGGCTTGGGCGCACAGGGAATACTCGTGATACCGATTGAAAAAATGATACTGTAGCTTATGTGCTAAATCTGAATGAAATTTTGAATTTTGAATGACTTTGTTGCAGCGAGAGTTTAAAAAAAATTTGAATTTTGAATTGGCTAACGCCGTGTAAGTCCCGCAGGGACGACACTTTGGAGGCGACAGCAAGTGTCGTCCCTGCGGGACTTAAGAGGAGAGCGCTATCGCTGACCGCAGGCTAAA
>JAITAP010000253.1 GCA_031284065.1 Prevotellaceae bacterium | reverse complement strand
TGCCGCTATGTGGCAAAAATGGCGGGAGGTTCCTCCACTACGCGCGCTCGTGCCTTGCGCGCTCCGGTCGGAATGACGGGTGGGGTGGCACGATGTTCGGCGCAAGCCTCCCCTCTCCTTTGGAGAGGGGGCGGGGGTGAGGTCTGGGAGCGAGGTGTTGCAGGTCGCTTGCGTTTTTCATTCCGTAGGAATGAATCGCTCGGTAGAAAAGGGCAATGCTCTCGGCGCACCACATTCCGTTAGGAATGTGCCCACAAATATTTCGGTGTCATTCCTACGGAATGACGGTTTCGGGGGGGGCGATATTTTCTACCGAGCGTTCCATCCCTAACGGGATGGAACAAACGTTGAGAGTTGAGAATTGAGAGTTATTGCTTGCGCTATCCCAAGTCCCGCAGGGACGGCACTTGATTAACCGTAGGCTTTAGCCTACGGTCAGCGATAACACCCTCCTCCCAAGTCCCGCAGGGACGGCACTTGATTAGCCGCAGGCTTTAGCCCAACGCCATCAGGCAGGGGCGGTGGGTTAAAAAACCACCATTTTGGAATTTAATTAATTATCAAATAAATAAAAACATGACCGAATTTTAGCCGGTCTGTAGTGATTAAGCGTACAAAAAAACGAATAAATTATGTCAGAGGTAAAAAAGGAAACGGGCACGTTTGCCGTTAAGAAAGGTCTTGCGGAGATGCTCAAGGGCGGGGTTATCATGGACGTTGTTACGCCCGAGCAGGCAAAGATAGCCGAAGAAGCCGGCGCTGTTGCTGTAATGGCGCTGGAGCGGGCGCCTTCGGATATCCGCGCGCAGGGCGGCGTGGCGCGAATGTCCGACCCCGAAATGATAAGCGGCATTCAGCAGGCGGTTACCATCCCCGTGATGGCAAAGGCGCGCATTGGGCACATTGTTGAGGCTCGCGTGCTGGAGGCGCTGGAGATAGATTTCATAGACGAGAGCGAGGTGCTAACGCCCGCCGACGATGCGCACCACATCCTGAAGTCGGAGTTTAAGGCGCCCTTTGTGTGCGGCGCGCGCAACCTTGGCGAGGCGCTTCGTCGCGTGGGCGAGGGAGCGGTGATGATACGCACTAAGGGCGAAGCCGGCACCGGCGACGTGGTGGAGGCCGTTCGGCACATACGTCAGGTGAATAGCGACATCCGGCGCGTGGTGAGCGCATCGCCAATGGAGCTGATGGCAATTGCCAAGGAGATAGGCGCACCCTACGAGCTGGTGGTGCAGGTAAAGGAGCTGGGACGCTTGCCGGTGGTAAACTTTGCCGCCGGAGGCATTGCAACCCCCGCCGACGCTGCGCTGATGATGGTACTGGGCTGCGACGGCGTGTTCGTCGGCTCGGGCATCTTCAAATCGAACAGCCCCGCCAAGCGCGCCAAAGCCATTGTGGAGGCGGTTGCCCACTACACGGACGCAAAGCTGATAGCCGAAGTTTCCAAAGGGCTGGGCGAGGCCATGCGCGGCCAGAGCGTTGCGCAAATGGAGGACAGGGACAAAATGGCAGGTCGCGGCTGGTAGCGTGAGCGGAAAACCAAACGCTGTAACCTTACTTGGCAACAGGCAATGAAAGTAGGAATTTTGGCTTTGCAGGGAGCCGTCAGGGAGCACCGCAACATGCTGCACCGCCTGGGGGTGGAAACGGTTGACGTGCTCAACCCGCAGGACTTGCACGGAATAGGCGGCTTGATACTGCCGGGAGGCGAAAGCACCACTGTGGGCAAGCTCATGGCGCGCTACGGGCTGCTAACGCCTGTTGCGGAGGCGGGACGTGCCGGGCTGCCGATTTTCGGCACGTGCACGGGCTTGATACTTCTTTCCAAGCACATCAACAACAGCGCTCAGCTTTCTCTGGGCTTGATGGATACTTGGGTTGAGCGAAACGCTTTTGGCCGCCAGCAGGCAAGCTTTGAGGCGGACATGCCCATTCCCGCGCTGGGCGGTAGGCCATTTCACGCCATCTTCATCCGTGCGCCCTACATTGCAAAGGTGGGCAACGCGGTAACGGTTTTACTTCGCCACGAGGAGAAAATCCTTTTTGCCCGCCAGGGCAACCTCCTCGCCGCCGCCTTCCACCCCGAGCTGACGGACGATACCCGCATACACGAATATTTTATGGCAGAGTTTAGCTTGGCATAAAAGAAATAGCGTAATGCGTGGACAGGAAAGTAGTTGACTGAAATTTTGTAGCCTGCGTAACGTGAGCTATTTATTAGAGGCTATATAATATTTGTGTGTACGTAAACAGAAAAAAGCATTAACCATAGCGTAGATAAATTATTTTTTATATCTTTGCCCTGCAAACGAAAGCTTCTGCAAAAAAATTTGAAGAATTAAATGCCGTTTTTTATGCTGATAGGGTAGAGCAACGTAATCCCACCGTAAGATATTTTTTTGGAGGACTGAATGGCTAAAATTTAGCCATATATTTGATAATCCGTAGGAATGAATCGCTCGGTACAGGGCGCCCGGATGCTGCACCATTTAGGCTTAACTTGGCCGTATCAAAATGTATTTCCATTTATCTTTTTAGTTAACACCCTCAAAAAACAACATCATGAGCAATACTTTTAATCGCAGAAATTTTCTTGCAGCATCGGGCGCTGCTATGGGCGCTATTATGTTAAACCCGTTATCGACGCTTTCCGGCAAGGAACCGGAAAAAGTTCCTTCAAACAAGAAGCTGCGATTGGCAATGGTAGGTACCGGACACCGTGGCGCCGGCATGTTTGGTGAAAAAGTAACCAAAGGTTATTCCGACTATGTAACGTTCGTAGGGCTTTGCGACCCCAATCCGGGGCGGCTCGAGTATGCCAAAAAACGGATGGGAATCGAATGTCCGGTATATACCGATTTTGATAAAATGATGACCGAAACCAAGCCCGATACGTTGATTGTAACGACCGTTGACGGTTTTCATCACCAGTACATTGTGAGAGGGATGGAGCTGGGGGCAAATATCATCAGCGAAAAACCCATGACCATCGACGAGCAAAAGTGTCAAGCCATTATCGACGCTGAACAGCGTACCGGCAAAAAGGTAACCGTATCCTTTAACTACCGCTACTCCCCGCACCGCCGGGTTATATGGGAGCAGCTGCGCAAGGGCGCTATCGGTAAAATTACTTCCGTAGATTTTCACTGGTACCTTGATACACGGCACGGCGCCGATTATTTCCGCCGCTGGCATCGCCGCCGTGAATTTAGCGGTTCGCTTTGGCTACATAAAGCCTCGCACCATTTCGACCTGCTCAACTGGTGGATTGACTCAGACCCTGTTGAAGTATTTGCCTACGCCAACCTCGACTTTTACGGGAAAAACGGCGCATTCCGCGCCGAAAATTGCCGTACATGCGCCCACACGCAAGAATGTAACTTTTACATGGACATTAGCAAAAGTAAATATTACATGGATTTATACGTGGCTAATGAAAAGTATGACGGCTATCTTCGCGACGGATGTGTGTTCAAAGAGGATATTGATATTTTTGATAAGATGGGGGCCGGCATTAAATATGCCAACGGCGTGCAAGTAAGCTATTCCCTTACGGGGTACTCGCCTTATGAAGGCTACCGTATTGCCTTCAACGGCGCCGAAGGCCGCATTGACGCATGGATACAGGAAAGTAACCCCACGTATTTGGGCGAATACGACGAAATCATGATAAGCCATAATTTTGGTAAGCGTGAGTTTATTCGTGTGCCGCAAAGCGAGGGGCACGGCGGTGGCGATACCTTGCTGCTTAACTCCTTGTTTATTCCGGGAACAAAAGACCCTTACCGGCAATCGGCCGGCGCCCGCGACGGCGCTTTGTCTATCCTCGTGGGAACAGCTGCGCGTATTAGCTGCGATACGGGAAACCCGATAAAGATAGGCGCGCTTACCAGCATCAAGCCACAAGCGCAAAAAATGTAGCAACGCCGTATGTTGGCACACAGATGACGCAGATTGGACAGGTTTGCGCAGATTTTATTTATTTTTGCTGCGTAAATCTATTTAATCTGCGTCATCGTTTGCGTGCTAACGCTAAAACAGCCTCTTACCGCTCAAACTTCACAATAAACTCTACCCTGCGGTTTTTGGTTCTCCCTTCCTCCGTAGCGTTGCTTGCCACCGGCATGGTATCGCCAAAGCCCTTTGTTACAATCCTGTCCGGCGCAATACCTTTCTTTTCAATGTACTCTTTCACAGCGTTTGCGCGTTCTTCCGACAGTACCATGTTTTCTTGGGCAACGCCGGCGCTATCCGTATGCCCGTAAACCATGAGAATGTAGCCTGTGTTTTCCGCCATTGCCGCTGCAATTTGGTCGAGTATGTCGTATGAGCTCGGCTTGATGGCTGTTGCTCCCAGCTGGAACTCAATGCCGGTAAGCGCCTTTTCAAAAATTTGCTTCACGGCGGCGTTTATCTCCGGGCAGCCGTAGTTGCTTGCCACGCCTTCAATTGTCGGGCAGTTGTCCGCGTAGTCGGCAATGCTGTCGCCGTCGGTATCCAACAGGCAACCGGCAGTATCCACCTTACCGGTGGCGGCGGCGGGAGTTGCGGGGCACAAGTCCAGATAGTCGGGCACGCCGTCGCCGTCTTCATCGGGCGGGCAGCCGGTGGAATCTACCGCTATGGAGTCGGGCGTATTGGGGCACTTGTCCACATGGTCAGGCACGCCGTCGCCGTCGGAGTCCTCAATGGACGGGCAGCCGGTGGAATCTACCGCTATGGAGGCGGGCGTTTCGGGGCATTTGTCCAGATAGTCGGGTACGCCGTCGCCATCCGTGTCGAGCGGGCAGCCGACGGAATTTACCTGCACACCGGCGGGCGTGCTGAGGCAGCTATCCCTGTAGTCGGGCACGCTGTCAAGGTCAAGGTCAAGCGGGCAGCCTGAAGAGTCTGTCTCTACGCCGACGGGCGTGTTGGGGCAGCTATCCCTGTAATCGGGTACGCTGTCAAGGTCGAGGTCAAGCGGGCAGCCTGAGGAATCTATCTGCACGCCGACGGGCGTATTGGGGCACTTGTCCGCAATGTTTGGTATGCCATCGCCGTCGTCGTCAAGGGGGCATCCCCAGCTGTCAACGCGCACGGCAAAGGGCGTAGCCGGACACTTGTCCATATCATCGGCTACTCCGTCCCCATCGCTGTCTATTTCGCAGCCGTACTTGTCAACCTTGTAGCCCGGCGGCGTGTTGGGGCATTTGTCTCTTTTGTTTTTCACGCCGTCGCCGTCGTCGTCGCCCACCTTTTTGGGGTCTCCTATCACCCACACCATGCCGGCTTGCAGGGTTACGCTCTTCAGGTTGGTTGGGACGGGCAGCTTCTGCGAGGCAAACGTCAGCGGAATACGGTCAATGGCGAGGTACATGTTGAAAGGCATTACCCGCAGCTGCGCGCCAAACCCCAGGCTGCTAAGCCGTCCGTTGAGCAGCGAGTAGGTGAACGAGGTGCTAAACCACGTGCAGGGGCGCAGGTTGGCGGCAAGCGTGAGGTCGGTGTAAAGGCTTTTGTTTGTGTAAAGCGTAGAGGAGAGCAGCCCGAAGCCTATTTTGTTGTTCACCACGCTGTACTCCGCGCCCACGTTCAGGCGGGTGGAGAGCGCGGTGGTGTAGCTGTTGTGCGAGCCGGAGCTCACAAACGCATCTTCCACCTTTTGGAGCAGGGTGTCCAGCTTGTCTTCAATCTTGTCGCCGGGGCGGTACTCAATACCCTCTGTTTCGAAGCCCACGCCCAGGTTAGCGTTGGTCAGGTTGCTGCGCCAGCGGATAAAGCCAAGATCGGTAAGCGCCGCCGAAAGCTGCAGCTTGGGGAGAATGTTGTAGGTTGCGCCCAAGTCCACGCCAAAGCCGTTGTTGGAAGAAAAAATCACATTGGTAATGCCCTTGCCGCTGCTGAGCAAGTCGGTATTTACTTCGGGGTTTAAGTTTGCCAAGTCTATCAGCCCGTCGGCGCCAAAGGGGATATCGACCAGCGGCAGCGAGGCGTTCAGCGCTCCCGAGCCCGATATTGCCCACTTGTCAATGCCCGTCGTCAGCTTGAGATTCTTTATATCCGTGTTGATGTTTGCCTGCCCGATGAGGTACTTGAGCTTGCCGCCAACGGTCAGCTTATCGTTAACCTTGCGCGAGTAGCCAAGCCCAAACTCGGTGTAGAGGGAGGCCTGAATGCCCAGCCGGCTCAGGTCAAACTCAGAGCCTTTGCCGGAGCCGTACAGCGCCAGCCCGAAGAGGTCTCGTGGCAGGTAAAAGCCCGACGACATTTTTTGGGATACATCTACCGTGAAGTAGTTTTTCTTCACCCTGAACCCAAAGCCAATGAGGTTGAAGGTAAGCTCTCCGTAAATCCGGGTTGTTTTGCTCAGCCGGTTGTAGAAGTTGTCCTTTTCTTTCAACGCTTCCGGGTGCAGGAACGTGATTGTGCTGTCCACGCCGTTGATTTTTTTGTTAAAAATAATATCGCTGAAGCCCAGCGAGCTGTTGCCCACGTCGAAGCGGAAGTTGGGCATTAGCGGAAGATCTATGTAAACGTTGTGCACCGGCTGAAAAGCGGGGTTGTAGGCGTTCCTTTCGGGTACGTTGTTCATAAAGTAGAGCGTGTTTACCTGCTGTGCAAAAAGGCTTACGCTACAACATACCATTAACACCGTAACGATAAAATGTTTCATGCTTTTTAGAATATAGTTTAGAAGTTTCATTTTCAATTTTCAACTTGAAATCCGGCTTCTGTGCGAAGTCCGGCTTTGATGGTCAGGCCGTCGTTGTCTGTAATTTTTATTTTCGAGTTGGGCGTAGCGCCTGTGGCTTTTACGCGAATTACCAAGTGTTTTGCCTTCTTCAAATCGTTGATAATGCTGCTGTCGTAGTTTATGCTAAACTCTCCCTTTTTGGGGTTGCTTACCACGCCGTTGCCATCAACGGAGGCGGCTTCTATTTGGTAGCGATACTTGTCGGGCTTCTCTACGGCAATTTCGCGCTTGCGTTCGTCCAGCAGCGCTATGGTAACATCAAAGCCTATCGGGAGGCGGCTCGTGTAGGTAAAAATGAGCGAGGCGTTGGTAATGTAGTCAAAATCCTCTACGTCGATGCCATCAAGCGTATCGGCGTAGGCAATCACGCTGCCCGTGTCGAGCCAGAAAGGCATTTGGATGGAGGCGGTCAGCTTTAGCTTGCCGTTGGAGGCAATGAACTGTTCCTTATCTGCGAGAGAATCTCCGCGTTCCGGCGCTCTGAAAGTATAAGCTGCGGCTATGGAGCTCACCCCAGTGCTGAATATGTCGGAGGCGTTGTTGTTGGGGAATGAAGAATTGTCAATCGTTATGACGCTGACGGCTTCTTTCTCCGGCGCATCCGCAGGGTAAACTACGTTATTCTTGTTCAAGGTTACTTTTATGTGCTTGGGATTTGCCTCCCCGTGAATGGTGGAGGTTATGGTATCCATGTCAAAAATAAACGGGATACCAATGTTGCTGGAAAGGTTAAACTTGAGCGAGGGCGCAAAAAACCGAAGGTCGGTACCCTCCGGCATAAAGTCGAACAAGTTTATCTCATAGGGCTCCGACAATCTTTCACCGTCGTTGTAGTAAAAGTGGCCGTAAACAACGTAGTCCGACTCCGTAAAGGCAACCGTGATGTTAATCATGTCGCTTGCTGCTATTTCGGTCGTGCCGTTGCCTGTAATCTTAAACCTCGTTGTATAGGACGTTACTGCATTATTGCCCATTTTGACAGTTAAGTTTTCTTTCGGATATACAGAATCGGTTGAAGCGTCAATGACAATGGAGTCGGTTGTGCCGGGCAGCGGCATGGTAATTACCAGAAAGCCCGCCGGGTAACTTTTTCCGTAGGTATCTACCGTAACCTTTACGTTTGTTTTCTTAAAAAGGATACGGCTAATCTCCTGCGAGGAGTTGTCGTCGTTTAGGTTATTAAAATCAAACGCCATGGTGGTATCTTGCTCTATGACCTCATCCTTATGCGGCGTTATCCCTACGCTAAAGCCTACGTTTTCCAAATTGAGCGGTTGGGTTTTTATGGAGTAGTTCATTACATCGTCTGCGAGAGCTTTAAACTTTTCAGACAAGTCCGGCGTTTCGTAATCCACCACATTTTCGGCGTACAGCATCACCGTCTTATCGTCGTCAACGCGTATGCTGATAAGGCTATCCTCCGGCTTGTAGCGCTCAAGGAGCTCTTTGATGGTAAATTCGGTTGAGCCTATCGGCGCAGCCAGCGTCCCGCCAAGCTTCATATCGGTAGAAAGGTTGTTCAAGTCAACGCTGTCCATGCAGGATGGAAGGCACATGCACAATGCTACTGCAAAGGCAAGCTGAGACTTGGAGTTGTAATTTCTTTTCATCTTATTATTTTATTTTATTTAGTGTGATAATAGCTCATGAGAAGCCGCAAAAGTACTATATTTTGAGGCTTCCAATGAGCAATTCAAACAAAATGTTGATAAGTTTTAGGAATTGCGAATTTAAGAGTTGGAAATTGACTTTGTTGCAGCGAGAGCTTGAGGAAAAAATTCTGAATTTTGAATTTTGAATCACTACTGACCGACAAACTTGGAAATTTGCCGATTTTTATTTATTATCATATTGATTTTTAGCTGTTTGGTTTTTCATTTCAAAAGCCCACCTCCCCCCTAAAAAAGAGCCAACTGTATGGCAGCAGGACTTTTGTTTTTGCTCATTGTCCGCTTGGCATACGCCCGCCGTCCTTCGGTTACTACCCAG
>JAITAP010000246.1 GCA_031284065.1 Prevotellaceae bacterium | reverse complement strand
TTTCTAAAATCTTCTATCAGGCGGGACGTTCTGATATTTACTCCTTTTCCGTTTAGATGGTACGGAGAGTCAAACATTAGGGAGTCGGGCATCATATACCTTTCGGGAGTTCCGAGCACCTTAAAATTCTTTTCCAGCTCGCTCCGGATAGCGGCAATTATATCCGATGATTTGTAAAACGATCTATCGTTATACGGCGGATAGGAGATATAGAACTTCGCTCCCTTTTGCTCCACCGTTTTCTCAAAATCCTTGATTTTGCCGATTATTTGCTGATTAAATTCATCAAGCCTGCTGTATGGCTCAAAGTGGCGATTCTCCATATTCCAGTGAGCACATTCATCGCCATATTTGTTGAGAAACATGGGGTCTGCAGGGTCTGTCTCAATGTTGAAATATGTACGTAAATCGAATTTAGAAATAACATACCTTGGCATATAAGCAAGCAAATTAAATGCTTGCTGGAAACTCAGTAAATGCAAATAATCCTTATTTGCGTCCATAATCATTCTCAGTAAAGTTTCGGCGCAGTAGTTATAATCGTATGTGTAAAATACATATTCTATAGGAGCAATAATAACATCACCTCTTTTAACATATTCTCCAACATTGTCGAACATAAATTTTATACCCAAACCAGAGGTGATGCCTGTGTTAATCGGGTTTACATTCAGAGAGTCTTTTATCATTTGGCTATTTAATCCCATACGAACATTTGAACCTCCGATAAAAATCATACGTGGCGAATCTACATGAGCCAGTAGCGAATCCTTTTGTATGCTCGAATAAAAGTAGGATTTTGATGCTCTCGGCGTTACCGGCAGGGCTAACCCCAAAATGAGAAACAAAATTATGAATAGCGTAAATATGGCGATTTTAATTAAGAATTTTTTCATTGGTTATGGATATTAAAACTGGAAGTATATGAAAGCACTTTGTTCTCCCGAATAGTAATTGCTAAGTATCGATATAAACAGAATAAAATAGAGGCACCACCGAAGCGCTATGTTCTTGACGGGAATGTTCTCGATGGCGTACTGATTTTTTCTACCAAACCATTCGACGACAATCAAAACAGCAGAAAATAACAATGTTCTTGCGGCGCCCACTCCCTCCACCGGCATTACAAACAGCGACGGCGAACATATTCCCGACATGTATGCAAACGCTTGATGTATATTCTCTGCCCTGAAAATGACCCACCCGATAACTACAAACACGAAAGTGGTCAACATGGCAAACAGTTCTTTCCACGTTGGCAGCACACGGTTTTCGGCAACCGTATTGGTGTATTGACGGTTTTTGCCCAGCAGCAATAGCGGCATAAAGAGCAGCGCATGGTAAGCGCCCCACGCCACAAAGGTCCAGCTTGCGCCGTGCCACAAGCCGCTCACAAGAAAAATAACCCATGTGTTGCGGATAACTTTCCACTTGGCGCAACGGCTGCCCCCGAGCGGAATGTAGATGTAATCGCGAAACCATCTGGTGAGCGAAATATGCCACCGCCGCCAAAACTCTGCAATATCGCGCGAAAAGTACGGAAAGGCGAAATTTCGCTTCAAGCTAAACCCAAACAACCGCGCCGTGCCGATGGCAATATCTGAGTAGCCCGAAAAATCGCCGTATATCTGGAAAGTAAAAGCAATTGCTCCCACAGCAAGCAAGCTTGCGGGCATTGTTTCATATCCGTTAAATATTGCATTTGCGGTGTATGCACAATTGTCGGCCACGACCATTTTTTTGAACAGTCCCCACAGGATTTGCCTCATGCCGTCGGCGGCCTTGTCGTAGCTGAAAGCACGGCGCGCGTAGAACTGCGACAACAAGTTTGTTGCCCGTTCGATAGGCCCGGCCACCAGCTGCGGAAAGAAGCTCACAAAAGCGAAAAATGCAACCAAATCGCGAGTTGGCGCTATTTTTCGCCGGTACACGTCAATGCTGTAGCTCAACGCCTGAAAGGTGTAAAACGAAATGCCAACAGGCAGTATGATTTTGAGCGTATGTACCTCCAGCGGCTTGCCGAATAGCGTAAAAACATCCACAAAATTTTGCACAAAGAAATTGTAGTATTTGAAAAAGCCGAGTATCAGCAGATTTATCACGATGTTGGCAGCGACAATTGTTCGCGTGCGGCGACGGGTTGCCGTTTGGTCGGCGCCATGCCATGCCTTGTCGATGAGCAGCCCGCTGGCGTAGCTGCATAGAATTGTTACCGTCATCAGAATCAAAAAACGCCAATCCCACCACCCGTAGAAAATGTAGCTCGCCGCGACAAGAAAAAAGTTTTGGGCTCTTAGGTTACGCTGAAACACAAACCAGTACAGCGCAAATACAATGGGAAGGAAAACTGCGAAATCAATAGAATTAAAAAGCATAGTCAATCTTTTAATAAGGTCAATTTGTACGATTACTGTGCCTTTGGCGGTGAGCGTTGGTCGGATACGCACATAAAAAAAGCGCAGACCAAACTCTTAAATCTTTGTTTTCTGAGGTTCTCGACTACCTAACTACCAAAATATTTAACGAGTAAAGCCCACGCCAGAGCGTGAGCGCCATCGCTTTACTTTTTTGGTAGTTTTTTGAAATTGTCGAGATTTCAGAAAAACAAAATGTAAGCTAAACGCTTTTCAATATGTCTTTAAATGTGCGTATTATAACGCCTTTACACCATAAGCAAATTTATTTTTTCAAGCAAAATACAAAATTATAGTATTTATCACTACTGCCGGTAAAAGCAGGGTGGTTTTATACCCATATACCTAATACAGACAGCGCAAAAACCATGCAAATGTACATGAAATTTTTGAATTACCAAAAAGATGAATGGGGGTTGTTTTTTTGAAAAATTTACGGAATAGCTAAGCGTAAGCTTTCTTGATTTGGTAGTACGTAAACAATCCCGAAGAGTTTTATGCGCAGGCAAAGCTTCATTTTCTTGCGTAAGCTTTGCCGGAGATTACAATTAATTGACTACTTTTGTACCGGCCTTGAGGTTTTTCGCACCCGTGTAGCTGCATAGAACTCATCCGCAAACGCACAAAATTTTGAGGTCTGTTTCAAATAAAATATAGTGGTAGTATGGTAATGTTCAAATAGCTATATTAAAATCATGCAATTTTTCTTGTATGTCGAACTATCTAAACAAAACAATCATGAAAACAGCTGTTTTAGGGCTGCTCACAGCGCTATTCGGCGCTTCCGTATGCGCACAACCCATTGACTTGAGCGGAGTATGGCGATTTAAAGTTGACCGTGAAGCCAACGGCATAGCGGAAAAATGGTACTCCAAGAAGCTGGACGATGCTATTCTGCTTCCCGCCTCCATGCCCGAAAGGTTAAAAGGCGACTTCGTTACGCTAAGCACGCAATGGACGGGCAGCCTCTATGACAGCTCGTTCTTTTTTTACCCGCGCTTGGAAAAATACCGTCAGCCGGGGAACGTGAAGTTTTCGTTTTTCCTCACACCCGACAGGCATTACGTTGGCGTGGCGTGGTATCAGCGCGACATAGAAATTCCCGCCGCATGGAAAGGGCGCAAAATCACTTTGTTTTTTGAGCGGCCGCACATCGAAAGCCGCGTGTGGATAGACAGCAAGGAGGTGGGTATGCAGAACAGCTTGTCAACGCCTCACGTTTTTGACCTCTCCGCCGTTGCGCCGGGCAAGCACACCATATCCGTTGCCGTGGACAACCGGATTAAGGAAATAAATGTAGGGATAGATTCGCACAGCATTACCGACCAGACGCAAGGAAACTGGAACGGCATTGTTGGCAAAATGGAGCTGAGGGTGCAGGACGAGGTTTTTTTTGACGATATTCAGGTGTTTCCGCAGCTAACCGACAAATCTGCTGTGGTGAAGATGGCCATAAAGAGCCTGAAAAACGCGCCCCGCAAAGGGGTTATCCGCTTGCGGGCAAAAAGCTTCAACAGCCCCAAAACGCACGAAACTTCTACCGTAACCGTGCCGTTTTCCATCAGCAACGGCGAGGGCGTTGTGGAAGCTACGCTGCCGTTTGGCGACGGCATGTTGACGTGGGATGAGTTTGACCCTGCGCTCTACATGCTGGAGGCGCAGCTCGAAAGCGGAAAATTGCGGGACGCAAGGAAAGTGCAGCTCGGAATACGCGAATTTTCCATCAACGGTACCTACTTTTACGTGAACGGACGCAAAACCATGCTGCGCGGCACGGTGGAGAACTGCCTGTTTCCCCGCACGGGGTATGCGCCTACGGACGTGGAGGCGTGGAGGCGAATATTCTCCATTGCGCGGTCGTTTGGGCTAAACCACATGCGGTTTCACTCGTATTGCCCGCCCGAAGCCGCTTTTATTGCGGCGGATATTGCGGGATTCTACCTGCAATCCGAAGGTCCCAGCTGGCCAAACCACAGCACTACTCTTGGCAACGGCAAACCGAGCGATAAGTACATCATGGACGAAACCATTGCCCAGAGCAAAGCTTACGGCAATTACGCCTCTTTTTGCATGTTGGCGTGCGGCAACGAGCCGGCGGGTAGATGGGTGCCCTGGGTGAGCAATTTCGTGGATTACTGGGAAAAAACCGACTCCCGGCGCGTCTATACCGGCGCTTCGGTCGGGCAAAGCTGGGCATGGCAGCCGCATAGCCAATACCACGTCAAGGCGGGTGCGCGCGGTTTGTCGTGGGGAGAGCTGCCCGAAAGCCGCTCGAATTACAGCCCGCGCATTGATACCGTCCGCCAACCCTACGTTGCGCACGAAATGGGGCAATGGTGCGTTTTCCCAAACTTTGACGAAATTAGAAAATACACCGGCGTTAACAAGGCAAAGAATTTTGAGCTCTTTAAGGAAGACCTTGCAGACCACGATATGGGCGACCTTGGACGCCTGTTTATGATGGCGTCGGGAAAGTTGCAGGCGCTGTGCTACAAGCATGAGGTGGAAAAAACGCTCCGCACCCCCGGGTATGCCGGATTTCAGCTGCTGGCGCTCAACGACTATTCGGGGCAGGGAACGGCTCTGGTGGGCGTTACTGACGCTTTTTGGGACGAAAAAGGGTACATTACCGCCGCAGAGTTTAGAAAGTTCTGTAATGCCACCGTGCTGCTTGCCAAAATGCACAAATTCGTCTTTTCGGGTACGGATACGGTGGAAGCCGAAATAGAAACGGCGCATTTCGGACGTCAGCCGCTGAAAAACGCAAGTATTCTCTGGAAAATCAAAGATGTTAAATTCAACCGTGTTGCTGCCGAAGGCACGCTTTACGCAAATGAAATACCCATAGGCAACGGAAATACAGTAGGAAAAATACGCTTTGCGCCGGATGTTCGCACGGCGGCGCGCTTCAATCTCGAGGTGTCCATTAAGGGTGAAGAAATAGCAAATGACTGGGATTTTTGGGTGTACCCCAAGCTTCAGGGAGCTGCTGACGCAGGCAACGTGCACATTACCGACACGCTGGACGGTAAAGCGTTGAGCATACTCAGCGACGGCGGCAAGGTGCTGCTGCTTACAGCCGGAAAAGTTTCCTACGGAAAAAGCGTCGCGCAGCGCATGACGCCGGTATTTTGGAATACCTCATGGTTCAAAATGCGCGCGCCGCACACCACCGGTTTTCTGGTCAACCCAAGCCACCGAATTTTTGACCTGTTCCCAACGGAGTACCATTCTCAGCTGCAATGGTGGGAGCTGGTACACGATGCGCAGGTGATGCTGCTGAGCGATTTCCCCAAAGGATTTCAGCCCATCATTCAGCCCATTGACACGTGGTTTTTGAACCGCAAGCTCGGGATGCTGTTTGAGGCGAAAGTCAACGGCGGCAAGCTGGTGGCGAGCTCGGCAGACCTTACGCGAAAGCTAAGCGAGCGGATTGTGGCGCGGCAGCTGCTGGAGAGCATTTTGCGCTACATGAATTCGGACTACTTCCGGCCGCAGTACGACGTGGAAGCGGCAAGGATTCAGGACATTTTTACCAAGCAAGAGCCGCCGCTCAGCACATTTACCATCCAAGCCCCTGCGGATCTTATCCCAAAGTAAACGGGCTGTTTTTACGGAAGTGAATACGTTACCCAAATCTATGCCAATTATTTGAAATGATGAAATACCCTGTTTTTTTTCTCCCTCTGATGCCGATAATCGTCGGCGCGTGCGTAGAGCGCGTTGACATTGATACGAATAGCCAAAACCCAAAGCTGGTGGTGATGGCCATGCTCACTACCGACGCGGTGACGCAGCAAGTAATCCTCACGAAATCGACCAACTACTTTGGCGGGGATACCTGCCCGGCCGTAACCGACGCAAAGGTGTGGATAAACGACGAGCCGCTCGCCCTGCTGGATACCGGAGGGGGCGTGTACGCTACCCAAGACAATTTTCCCGTTATTGACGGAGAACCTTACAGGCTGCGCATACGCTACGATATGAACGGCGACGGCGCGGAAGAGGAGTTTTGGGCCGAAGACGCTGCGCCCCACAGGATGTCGCTCTTGGAGCTGAGGATAACCCCCATAAACATGGCCGGCGATACCTCCATATACGCTCCCCCTTTCATTATCTCTGCCCTCATTCAGCGCAGCGACATTAGCGAAAGCTACATTCGCGTTATCCAGTACTATCACGGCAAAAAGCGGACGGAGAAGCTGTCGCAGTACTCTGTCGGCAGCGTTCCGCATGGTCTTCCCGACCCTATTCCCGCGCCGAGCATCGGCAACATTTCCCGCAACGGCTTTTTGCTGGACGGCCAAACCGATACCGTTTTCTACTGCCCCTTTGATACGGTAAGCATTAAGCTGAACACCGTAAGCGAGGCGCTGTACCGCTACATTTCGTCGGCGCAGGCGGAGAGCAGGGGCAGCAGCAACCCCATGTTCGGCGGCGCTCCGGCGAACGCGGAGAGCAACATTCACGGCGAAAATGTGGTGGGATGCTTTGGAATTTACGCCGCCGGCAGGCCTGTAAGCTTTGTGCTGCCAATGAATACCAAAACGCTGGACAGCGACAACGAATGGTTCAACCTGAACGATACCACCCTGCGCATTACCATACGCGGAGGCGTTGCAACCTACGTTACCGGCGATAAAGCGGGGCAGCCGTACTTTGAAATGGTGAGGGTTGACGCGAGCATTAAAGGATTTTGGGCGCGTCAGGCAGGTCGAACTTCAATGTTTGAGATGGAGTTTGAGATGAAAAGCTACGACGAATTTTGGAGCGTGGACGGCGAGAAGTGGCAGCGCGAGAGGAGAAGGCGCTAACTTGGATATTCTCTGAACACCAGCGCTCCGCCCCCCGAGCAGCGTATGGTGAAAAAATCTCCCAGCGATTCATTCAGCGTGCCCATCCACCACAGGGGCAGGGAAGCGTTGCTGACAGGGTACTTCAGCCCCCGGGTGGTGATTTTCGTCTGCGGCGACAGGCAAAATATTGACGTTTGCTGCCCTGCAAA
>JAITAP010000203.1 GCA_031284065.1 Prevotellaceae bacterium | reverse complement strand
TTTTCAAACTCCCTCATGCAGTCCACGAGCGCCTGCACGCTGGCGAGTGGGAGAGCGTTGTAGGTAGAGGCGCGGAATCCGCCCACCGAGCGGTGCCCTTTGATTCCGACCATTCCTGCGGCCTTTGCCGTGTTCAGGAATTCTTCTTCCTTGTCCCTGTACTGCCCGGTCATTACAAAGCAAATGTTCATCAGCGAGCGCGACGCTTTGTCGGCGGCGCCCACAAACATTTTGCTTTCGTTGTCGAGGTAGCTGTACAGCAAATCGGCTTTCTTTTGGTTGAGCGCTGCGATGGCCTGCAATCCGCCCTGCGCCTTTACCCATTTCAGCGTTTCGCACATTGCGTACACGGCAAATACCGGCGGCGTGTTGAAGAGCGATTTTTCGGCAATATGCGTGCGGTAGTCGAGCATGGTGGGGATTGCGCGCTGCACCTTGCCCAGCAGCGACTCCTTTACGATAACGAAGGTAACGCCGGCGGGGCCTACGTTTTTTTGCGCGCCGCCGTATATCACGCCGTACTTGGACACATCTACGGGGCGGCTCATAATGTCGCTGCTCATGTCCGCCACCAGCGGTATGGGGCTGTCGATGCTCCCGTGAAATTCTGTGCCGTAGATGGTATTGTTGGTGGTAATGTGCAGGTAGTCGGCGTCGCGGGGAATGTCTGTGACGGTTGGGTAGCAGGAGAAATTTTTGTCGGACGACGAGGCAATAACGCTGACTTCGCCGAATAGCTTCGCCTCCTTTATCGCCTTTTTTGCCCACACCCCGCTTTCTACGTAGGCCGCTTTTTTGCCCAGCAGGTTGTATGGCAACATGCAAAATTGCAAGCTGGCGCCGCCTCCCAGAAAGAGCACATGGTAGCCCTCCGGGATGCCGAGCAGCTCTTTCCAGAGCGAGATGCACTCGTTGTTGATGGCCTCAAAATCTTTGCTGCGGTGCGAAATCTCAATCAGCGACATGCCGCTGCCGTTGAGGTCGAGCAACGCCTGCGCTGTTTTTTCTACCGCAGCGCGCGGAAGGACGCACGGTCCCGCGTTAAAGTTGTGCACTTGTTTCATAGTGTGATAAATACAAAAGGGGTAAAAAATTTTATTCGTAAAAAATTCAGAGTACAAAGGTGCAGCTTTTTTGGGAATTTATCAAATAATGCAGCGCCTAAAATTGCTACGCGCTTGGTAGCTCCTCAAATTGGCGGCTTTAGCGCGCAGGCGGCGCGGATTAAGCAGGCCTGCGCAGATTTTTTCCCTTGCCTCCGGCGGCGCAAAGCGGCCTGCCCTGCGCCGGTTCTCTCCCCAAAGCTGCGCTCTGGCGCACCGCCGCCGCTGCGCAAAATGCCAAGTCATCGTGAAAAATCCGTTTTTCGTCGGGTATTGTGGGGGTGTTAGTAGAATTTGTTTACCGGAAAGCGGCGGTATGCGCTACCTTTGCGCCGAAGTCAAAAAAAGGACGCTCGTGGCCTTTTAACACAATAAAATATGAAAACTGTTTTTGTTTCTAAAGTTTTCTCCTACTTTTGCAGGCTCTTTTGGGGCGGTGCGCCAACTTCGGGCTGCGCCGCGCGTAACGTGTACGATATTTTTTTAAGGTATAAAAATTCTTCGCTTGGCGCAAGCCAAAAAGCGATAGCACTATGGATAGCGAAAACGTAAAGGAACGGATAGTGAAATATGCGGCAGAGCTCTTTGCCGGGCATGGCTGCAAGTCGGTTACTATGGACGACATTGCCTCGTCGATGGGGATTTCCAAGCGCACCATCTACGAAAATTTCAGGGACAAAAACAGCCTTGTGGCGGCGTGTATTCACTACTTCTACGAGCAGAGCCGGCGCGAGGTGGAGCAAATTATCGGCAGCGACGACAACGTTTTTGGCACGCTCATTTCTTTTGCGCAAACCACGTCGCAGGTTATGCTCCAGCTGCGCTGCAACTTTTTCAGGGAGATACAAAAGTATTTTCCCGACGTATTTGCGACCACCGTGCAGCAGTACCGCGAGCAGCATGTGTGCAACGCCAAAAACATACTGCGGAACGGGCAAAAGGAAGGCTTGTTTAAGGAAAGCATAGACGCGAACAGCGCCGCAGTGCTCATAACGACCCTTACCAACGCCATACTGACCAGCAACATGTTTGAGGAGCAGGGGTACGACAAGCGGCAAATGGCAGGCAACTTGGTGTACAGCTACCTGTGCGGCATTTCCACGTCAAAGGGGCTGGAGGTGATGGAGCGTCTGCACGAAATATTTAATTTATCGGATATGTTTTTGCTTAACCGGGCGTCATTGCATGGAATAGCGGAGCGGCGAAGCAGCAGCAACCAACAACAAAACACAACTCAACAAAAATCGTAAACAAATGAAGAAAGTAATGCTGACGGTAGGGTGCTACCTCGCGCTGGCAGGCGGATTTTCGGCGCGGGCGGCGGATACCCTCAAGGTGGATTTGAAAAAAGCGCTGGAGATTGCGCTGAACGACAACCCTACAATTAAAATTGCCGACAAGGAAATTGAGCGGGTAGATTACTCCCAAAAGGCGGCGTGGTACGGCCTGCTGCCCTCGCTGAGCGGCACGGGACAGTACACGCGCAACGTGGAGCTGCAAACAATGGCGCTGGGCGGTACAAGCATAAAGATAGGGCAGGATAACGCCATTAACTTAGGGCTCTCGCTTTCGATACCCATAGTGGCGCCTGCGCTGTGGAAGTCCATCCAGCTGACAACGCTGGAGATGCAGCTGGCGGCGGAAAAGGCGCGCGCCTCCAAAATCACGCTGCGCAGCGACGTTACCAAAGCCTACTACAACGTCTTGCTGGCGCAAGACTCGTATAAGACGCTGCAAGAGAGCTACAGCATTGCCAGGGAAAATTACGACCTCGCCAAGCATCGCTACGAAACGGGCATGGCGGCAGAGTACGACTACATTTCGGCAGAGGTGCAGATGAATAACCTGCTGCCTAACCTGCTACAGGTGGAAAACGGCATTGTGCAGGCAAGAATGTACCTGAAGGTGCTGATAGGGCTAAGCGTAGAGGTGGCGCTGGAAACGGAGGGTAACCTTGCAGACTTTGAAAAAAGCGTTACCGCAGCGGACATCAGCCGAGAATTTTTGCTCAACAACAACAGCGACTTGGTGCAGCTCGGCATCCAGCAGCAACAGCTGCAAAAATCGCTGCAATTGCAGCGAACGCAGCATTTGCCCACGCTGGCGGCTTTCGGGAATATTCAATATCAAGGTATGGGTGATGACGACGACAAGATGGGATCGGATATGATGTCGCCGCAACAGACAGTTGTTATTCCCGGCGGGTTAAAATGGTATGACCCTGCGGCGTCGATTGGGCTACAGCTCAACGTCCCCATCTTTAGCGGATTTTCGAACACCATTAAGGAAAAGCAAATAAAAATACAGGCAAAAGAGCTGGAGCTACAGCGCGAGTACCTTGAAAGCACGCTGACGGTGCAGGCCCGCACGGCGCTGGACAACATGAACAAGGCGGTGCGGCAAATGGAGTCGAACAAAAAGGCGGTGGAGCTCGCCGAAAAGGGCTACCGCATTGCGGGCAACCGCTACAACACCGGAATGGGCACCATGCTGGAGCTCAACAACTCCGCGCTGGCGCTAATGCAGTCCAAGTTCTCCTACCATCAGGCCATTTCGGATTACCTGTCGGCAAAGGCGGACTACGAAAAAATTGTGGGGCAGGAAAACAGTTAGGCATCATCCATCAAAAATAGTGCAAATCAAACTTTAAATCTTAATAACAACAACAGCATGAAAAAAGTAGTTAAATCATTTCCCTTTCTGGGATTAGGCGGCGGTATCGTCGTAGCGTCATTAGCAATGGTTACAGGGTGCAGCGGCGGCGCAAAATCGGCGCAGGCAGCGGCGGATTCGGCGAGCGTAGTCGCGGTCAAATCGGAGGTGGTGCGCCGGCAGTCGGTGGAGCAGATACGCGAGTACACGGGGACGATTAGCCCGTACTCAAAAAATATGATTGCCAGCCAAAGCGCCACGCGCATCAACAAAATCCTCGTGGAGGTTGGCGACCACGTAACGGCCGGCCAGCTGCTGGTGCAAATGGAGGAAACCGGCTACCTGCAATCGAAGCTACAGGTGGAAAACCTGCGGGTGGACTACGAGCGCACCAAGTCGCTGTTTGCAACGGGCGGCATTGCCAAGCAGCAGGTCGATCAGCTGGAAACGCAGCTGAACGTTGCCGAAGAATCGCTCGCCAACCTTGAGAAGAACACGCGGCTACTCTCGCCCATCACCGGCGTGGTAACGCAGCGGCTCTTCGACAACGGCGACATGACCGGCGGGCAGCCCATACTACAGGTGCAGCAGCTTATGCCCGTAAAGGTGATGATTAACGTTCAGGAAGAGTTCTTTTCGCTGGTGAATACCCGAATGACCGCCGACGTTAAGGTAGATATTTACCCGGACGAAAACTTTTTGGGCCGGGTGAACCTCGTGTACCCCACCATCGACAACATGACCCACACCTTCACCACCGAAATTACGTACAGCAACGGCAACCTGAAAATGCGCCCCGGCATGTTTGCCCGCGTGGTGCTCAACTTCGGCAGCATCAACAGGGTGGTAGCGCCCGACAAAGCCGTCATTAAGCAGGCGGGCACCGACGAACGCTTTGTGTACGTCATCAACAGCGACAACACGGTAAGCCACCGCACGGTAACGCTGGGGCAGCGGCTGAGCAACGCCTACGAAATTCTCTCCGGGCTTGACGACGGCGAAAAGGTTGTTACGGCAGGCATAAGCCGCCTCATCAACGGCACGGCGGTGAAAGAGGTAACAGGGCTGACGGAGTAGGGGAAGTTAAAAACTAAAAGTTAAAAACTAAAAGTTAAAAACTAAAAACTAAAAGTTAAGGATGGCACAGCTGTACATCATGGCAGGTTGCAATGGGCGGGGAAAACTACCGCCTCCTGCACGATTCTACCGGAGTTGCTGCGCTGCAAAGAGTTTGTCAACGCCGACGAAATGGCAAGAGGCATTTCGCCCTTCAACGCGGACAGCGTGCCCATTGAAGCCGGACGAATGTCGATAAATTCGATTTCTCCGCTTGAAGTAGCTGCGGAAGGCGGAAAACCGGCAAAGCAAGCTAATGAATGTGTCTTTGTATAAAACCATTGAAAGCCATGACTGAAACAGAACAAAACGAACTCCGCGAAAAGATTGTCAAAGGGATAGCGTTGGCGTATGAGCGCCCTGCGGAGCAAAA
>JAITAP010000177.1 GCA_031284065.1 Prevotellaceae bacterium | reverse complement strand
GGGCCTTGATATATGAAGCCGCTGTAAACCTGAACGAGCGCAGCTCCGGCGTGCAGCATGTTCAGAGCGTCCTGCGGGGTCATAATGCCGCCCACGCCGATAATGGGCAGCTTGCCGTGCGTTTTGCGGCTAATGTATTGCACCATTTCCAGCGCGCGCTGCGTGAGCGGCGCTCCGCTTAGCCCGCCCCTGCCAATGCTTTCAACTTTGGGTTGGGGTGTTTTCAGCCCGTCGCGGCGAGTAGTGGTGTTGGCGGCAACCACGCCGTCCAGATTTTCGTTGGCTATCACCGCCAGCGCATCGTCTATCTGCGCAGGCGTCAGGTCGGGGGAAAGCTTGAGGAGAATGGGCTTGCGCTGTGGCTGCACGGTACGGAACGCGGTGAGCCGCCGGACAATGGCGGTGAGTTGCTCGCTACTTTGCAGCTCGCACAGGCTGCTCACGTTGGGGCAGCTCACGTTTACCACAAAGTAATCCGCATGGAGGTAGAGCGCCGCGAAGCACGCGGCGTAGTCGTCGGGGGCATGGTCGTTTGGGGTGAGCGTATTTTTGCCAATATTAGCGCCTACCACCAGCTTGGGGTTGCGCCTGCGCAGGTTTTTCACCACCGCTTCTACCCCCTCGTTGTTGAAGCCCATGCGGTTGATAATTGCCGTGTCTTTGGGCAGCCGAAAGCAGCGCGGCTTGGGGTTTCCGCTTTGCGCCAACGGCGTTACCGAACCTACCTCAATATATCCAAACCCCAGACATGCCAGCTCGTTCACGTGCTCGGCATTTTTGTCAAACCCGGCCGCCAAGCCCACCGGATTTGGGAAGTCAATGCCGAATACGCTTACCCCAAGCGATTGGCGCTGGTAAGCGCAGCATTTTTTCACCAGACTCCTGCCACAGGGAGTAAACCGTAGCGCGCCAATCATGAGCATAATGGCGCGGTGCATGACTTCGGGGCTAAACAAGAAAAACAGGGGGCGAAAAAAGCGGTACATGTTTTACTGACATTTTTATATTGTTGTTCACTTTCCGGACAAAAAGTTATGCTACGCGCCAAAGGTACAACAAAAATTTCAGCGCTCAAAGATTTTTCGGACGTATAGTTTCCAATAAAAATTACATTTTTCAGCCTCCGCAGGTCGCTGACCTGTGGAGGCTGAAAAATCTGCCTCTTGGGCAACGACCTCCATCAATTTTCGTTGTCCCAAAACAGCAGCGACTTCTTCTCCAGCAAGTGGCGGTAGGTTTGCATGTTCGACAGGGCGTAGCTGCGCATGGCGGTCGCCCTCGCCTCATGCTCTCCTATGATATTCCGCGTGTCCTTGTCTGCGTAGCGGTATAGCGCCTCGGTGCCGCTCTGCTTTACCACCATAAAGTACTCGTCGTCCAGCACACCGTACTTGTTGTCGGCGCAAAAATAGAGGTAGGGTCGCGGCTGCGCAAGCACATCAACGCCAAGGGTGTTGTTGAGGTAAGGCAGCGCAAGCAAGCCCATCACGGTGGGGAAAACGTCGAGCTGTGCCGTCAGCAGGTCAAACGCGCGCGGCTCGCCGAGTATCTTTGGCGCGTAGATGATAAAGGGGCTGTGGTGGTAGTTTAGCGGCATGTCGTACACAGGGGCGTGCGCACCGCCGTGGTCTGCCACAAAGACAAAAAGCGTGTTGTCAAACCACGCCTCTTTTTCCGAGAGGTCAATCAAGCGGCGCAGCGACCAATCCGAATACTCCACAACCTGCGCCGACAGGTTTTTTGCCGCAGGCGAAAAGTATTCGGGAATGATGATGGGGGCATGGTTGCTGCCCGTCATAAAGGCGGCAAAGAAAGGCTTTCCTTTGCCGTGCAGCTTGCCGATTTCGGTAACGGCAAACCGGAACAGGTAGTCGTCGGGTACGCCCAGCGTGCTCTTCACCTCTTTTGAGGGGTAATTTTTTTGAGAGATAACCTCCTCAAAATCGTTGTTTCTGAGAAAACCCTCCATGTTGTCGAACTGCCCGTCGTGCGTTGTGAAGAAAACGGTGGAGTAGCCGTGCTTCCGCAGCGCCCACGCCATACCGTTGTAGCGTGGCATGGCAATGTCTTTCATGGGGTGGTACCTGAAGAGCGCGGGGAAAGAGAAGAGCGTGGAAAAGATGCCGTTGTAGGTGTGAATCCCCGCCGTGTACATTTTGTCGAAAGCGTATCCGTGCAGCGCCAAGCTGTCCAGAAATGGCGTTAGCTTTTCTGTGTTCCCGTATCGCCCCATCAGCGCAGCCGACATGCCTTCCATAATCACCAAGACGACATTGTGCTTTTCACCGGAGCTTACGGCTGGGCTGACCATCCGCGCCAGCGGGAATTGCAGCGAGGCCGGAGTTACGTTAAGGCGCTGCCGAACGTTCCGCATGGCTTCTTCGGAGTCCATAAGCGGCGCGGCCTCCAGCGAAGAGGTCGAAAAACTTTTGGTAAGCGTGAATACGGGGTTAAGCCCCAGCTGGTTCAAAAGCGGGTCGCTGCAAAAGTAGGCCGTGCCAACCCGTATGGGCGACTTTTGCGACAACCTGCCTCTGACGCCAACGATTATCAGCAGCAGCACAAGCATGAATGACAACAGCTGCGCCAGCTTGCGCCACGGCGTTTGTCGCGGTACGCTCGCCTGCGCCGGACGGGCAAACTGCCGCCTCAGCAGATGCCAAAACGCAACCAGCACAGCGACAAGCGGCAGCAGAAAAATGAGGAGGCGCGGCTCCTGCGCTATCATTTTCGCCACAAACAGGGGGCTATCAATCCACGTGAACGCCACCACCGTAAAGCGCGAAAAGAACTGGTTGAAGTAGGGAATATCGGCGGCGCAAACGGTAAACGAGAGGGCAAAGAGCGTGAATATCCACCACCTCACCGCCACCATGCCCCACCCTGCCCGCCGGTTGAGCAGCTGCATGGCCGACAACGCCACAAAGGGCAGCAGCATGATATAGCCGGTAACCACCAAGTCGAAGCGAACGCCCATGAGGAACGCCGTGAGAATGTTGCGCCATCCGGCCTGCCCCGCATCAAATGCGGCGTTGCCAACAAGCTGCGTGGCAAACAGCAGCAACCGGAACAGGCTGAAAATGCACAGCGCCAGCAGGTACACACGTGCGGTCATCAGTGCGGGAAAATGTTTTGCTAAACATAGGCAACGGTTTGAGGTTGTGAGGCGGTTTTGCGGTTTCATTTGCTGTGTTATTAGTAGGGTTTAAAAATTAAGGAGTACGCTCTTGCGGCAAATCCCTGCAAGGCAGGCCAAAGGGGTGGGCATAAAAAAACGAACAGCCGAAATATTCGACCATTCGTTAAGGTTAATAGCGGGCGGTAACAGCGGCAGAGCCAACGTGCAACGCCCTCCCACGCAAGCAGATTTTTCTACTATGTTATGTACGTATGCAGAGAGAGAGAGAGAGAGAGAGAGAGAGAGAGAGAGATGATCAAGCAGTTAGCAAGTTTTGGTGCATACAGAGATTGACAAACTTGGCATAAGTTCCTCCCTGTGCTCAGGTTTCTTGTATTAAAATATTGATACATCTACTAACTTTCTGTATTCAATTTCCGCGACCTATTTGCATTTACCGACTAAAAGTTAAACCTTATCCCCACAAACCCTGAGGCGCTACTGCTGCGGCGAGCGTTAAACACGTCGCTATACCTTGAAGGGGCGTTACCGTCGCTTTCGCTGCCGGAATCGTTTGTGAGGGTTGGCGCACCGTAGAACCAGCCGCTTACGCCTCCCACCAGCTGGAGCGGGTAGTAAAGGTTGACGGTAAAGTTTGCGCCTGCCTTGTAGTAAAGAGCTTCGAGCGAAATATCACCCCCTACGCTCACGTTTTCCTGTCCCATGCCTACGTAGGGCGAGAGCGAAAAGTTGCGCCAAAAGTAAATCCCTCGGCCAAGCCCAAATCCCCAACGCATAAAGGTGTAATTTTCTTTATCTTCAGTCGTCAAATTATAGTCGGCGCTGAAGCTACTGTTTAGCGCGTAGCTCGATTCCTCCCATATACCTTCTGCATACACATACAAGCTTGGGAATACTCCGAGGTTGATAACCTTGTTGGTAAGGAGCTCCACGCGGGCTTGCAGCTGTCTTTCCTCTTCCCTTGAGGTTATGGGCGCGCCAACGCCCAGCAGCAGGCTTATTCCGGCGTCGTTGCGTTGCTCCAGCGTCATGCCTTTCTCCACCTTTCGCCCCGCTACTTGGTAGAACTTGCTTGCCTCGCTTTTTCCGGTAGCCATTGCGCGGTTGTCCGCCACGCCGCCGTCAACGCGCACCACCGCCTTGCGCACCGCCTTTAGCTCCCCCCTGCGATTTTGCTCGTACTCCAGCACGTAGTAGCGCTGGTCGGTTTTCAGCCCCTCCTTTTTGCCGATTTTGGCGCGAATAGGGTCGAGCTCCCACACGCCCGCCTGCACCTTGAACGCCGCTATTTTCTTCTCCAGCTCGTTTAGGATGTTGTCGTACCCCTTGCGAAGCATTTCATTCAGCAACGCTTCCTTAGATTGCACCCCAAGGGCAATATGCGCCAAAGCTTGCAGGCCGCTATCATCTTTGCGCCGCTTTCCCGTGATGAGCGCGGTGGCGCTGGCATTTACGCCGACCTGCCGCACAAACTCCAACTCAAAGGGAATTTGGTCAAACCGCTTGCTTTTTTCATCCCGCAGCGCCGGCGTATCCTGCTCGTCCACCCACGCGTCGTAGATGCTGTTTTCTACCTCGCTGTTGAATTTGAGCTTAAACACCATAGCGTTCACCGTCGCTTTCTGCGTGTGAATGTCGGCTTCCACATCGGCTGTGTAGGAAATGTTGGCGTAATCCAGCGCCACCACGTAGGTTTTGGAAATGAGCTTTCGCCCCAAATCCTTGAGCTCGTCCATGCCTCGCTTGGTGGCGTTAGCCATGAGGAATGTTTCGTCGGTAGCGTTGAGCTCGCCGCGCCGGTGGATTAAGTCCATGCTCAGGCTCCCGTCAGGCTCGCGCCGGTACCATGCTGCAACTTCCTGCCTCGCCACATTGCGGAGCACGAGCTCTGCCTGCACCTGCTGCCAAGCGGTGGGCGAAATGCTGCTGCGGGGCAGCTGGCTTACCTTTAGCTCGTCTATGCCCAGCTTGTTGACGTAGAACTTGGCCTCCGGCGGGATTTTCTTGAAAAACGCAGAGGTTGGCGCGTCGTAGGTATCGCCGTGCGTAAGCAAAAGAAAGTTGACGGTTGGCCTGTCGTAGGCGGCTGTTTGCGCCGCAACTTTTTTGCTTGGCGGCGTTGCTGCCAGCAGCATGAATATAAATACAGCTTTTCGCATTGTGGTAGTCATATCTGAATTATTACTTATTTACGCTTTCAGCCCTGCGGAGGTGCACACCAGATTTCTGTCGCCGTATCCGTTGTCGATTTTGCTTACGTAGGGGAAGAATTTGTTTTCCTTAACCCACTCCAGGGGAAATGCGGCGCGTTCGCGGCTGTAGGGGTGCTTCCATTCGTCGGCGCACAGCTCATGCGCCGTGTGGGGCGACATTTTTAGCAGGTTGTCCGTCTTGTCGGCCGCGCCGCTCCCTACTTCTTCGCACTCGGCCTTTATGGTGACAAGCGCCTCAATAAATCTGTCCATTTCTGCCTTGTCCTCGCTTTCGGTAGGCTCTACCATGAGCGTTTCGTGGACGGGAAAGGATAGCGTTGGCGCGTGGAAGCCGTAGTCCATCAGGCGGCGGGCAATATCGCCGCTCTCCACCCCGTAGGCGCTGCGAAAGTCGCGGCAGTCGATGATGCACTCGTGCGCCACGCGGTTGTTGCGTCCGGTGTAGAGCGTAGCGTAGTGCGGCCGCAGCTTGCGCGAAATGTAGTTGGCGTTGAGAATGGCGATGGCAGTGGCTCGCCGCAGGCCTTCGGCGCCCATCATCTTGATGTAGCCGTAGGTGATGGGCAGTATGCTTGCGCTCCCCAGCGGGGCTGCCGCCACGGCGTTCGCGCTGCTCTCGTCGTTGGGGTCTTTTTCCATGCAGTGCGACGGCAAAAAGGGCGTGAGGTGCTTTGCCGTGCAGATAGGCCCTACGCCCGGGCCTCCGCCGCCGTGCGGTATGGCGAAAGTTTTGTGCAGGTTGAGGTGGCATACGTCCGCGCCGATAAAGCCGGGGCTGGTGTAGCCCACCTGCGCGTTCATATTTGCCCCGTCCATGTAAACCTGCCCGCCGTTGTTGTGCACAATGCCGATTATTTCGCGGATTTTACTTTCAAAAACGCCGTGCGTCGAGGGGTAGGTAATCATGAGGCAGGAGAGGTTTGGCGCGTGCAGGGTTGCCTTTGCCTTCAGGTCCTCCACGCTGATGTTGCCCTGCTCGTCGCACGCCACCACCACCACAGCCATACCGGCCATGGCGGCGCTCGCCGGATTGGTTCCGTGCGCCGAAGCGGGAATCAGGGCTACGTTGCGGTGCGCCGCGCCGCGCGAAATGTGGTACTGCCGGATGGTCATCAACCCGGCATACTCGCCGTTAGCGCCGGAGTTGGGCTGAAACGAAACGGCGTCGAAGCCTGTAATCTCCGCCAAATCTTTGGTCAGCTCGTCCACCAGCTCGCAGTAGCCCCTTGCCTGCCCGTACGGCACAAACGGGTGCACATTGCCGAACTCCGGCCAGCTGATGGGCAGCATTTCGGCGGCAGCGTTGAGCTTCATGGTGCACGAGCCTAACGAAATCATGCTGTTGGCTAAGGAAATGTCGCGCCGCTCCAGCTTCTTAATGTAGCGCATCAGCTCGGTTTCGCTGCGGTACTTGGAGAAAATGCTTTCGGTCAGGAAATCGCTGCTGCGGAGTAGATTTTTGTCAAAAGAGTAGCCGTCCACCGGCTCAACTTCGCTGTCGGTGCAGCCAAACACAGACGCTACCTCTTTCACCTCTGCGAGCGTAGAAAGCTCGTCGAAGCTAATCCGCACGCTGCCCGCATCGGGATAGAAAAGGTTAAAGCCAAAAGCCCACGCTATTTTGTTTACGTCGCAGGCGTACACATTTTTAACTTCTATCGTGTCAAAAAAGTTTGTGGTTGCCAGCTTAAACCCTTTTTTCAGGAGTGCGGCGGCAAGGGTGGCGGCGCAGCGGTGCACGTTTTGCGCAATGGCGCGAATCCCGTCAGCGCCGTGATACACGGCGTACATGCCCGCCATGGTAGCCAGCAACGCCTGCGCCGTGCAAATATTGCTGGTAGCTTTTTCGCGCTTTATGTGCTGTTCGCGCGTTTGCAGCGACATGCGCAGCGCCTGCCTGCCCGTCCGGTCTATCGAAACGCCGATGATACGGCCGGGCATAAAACGCCGGTACTCGTCTTTGGTTGCCATGTACCCGGCGTGCGGGCCTCCAAAGCCCATTGGGATGCCAAACCGCTGCGTGCTGCCTACGGCAATGTCTGCGCCCCATGAGGCGGGCTCCTGTAAAAGCGAGAGGCTCAAAATGTCGCAGGCGGCGGTGAGCAAAATTTGCCTGTCGTGGAGCTTCTGCGCAAAAGCGGCGTAGCCGGGCACGTTGCCGCTGGCCGCCGGATACTGCACGATAGCGCCAAAGCACTTTTCGCCCGGCTCGTACGAGCCGAAGCTGCCCACCACAACCTCCACGCCGAGCGCAGCCGAGCGCGTGCGAATAACGTCAAGCGTTTGCGGGAAAACATTTTCGTCCACAAACAGCTCATTCTTCTCCAGCCTTACGGCTTCCCGCGAGCGCAGCTCCAGCATCATGTGCATGGCTTCGGCGGCGGCGGTAGCTTCGTCGAGCAGCGAGCAATTGCTCACCGCCATGCCGGTGAGGCTGCACACCATCGTTTGAAAGTTGAGCAGCGCCTCCAGCCGTCCCTGCGAAATTTCGGCCTGATAGGGCGTGTAGGAGGTGTACCACGCCGGGTTCTCCAAAATATTGCGCTGAATGGCGGCAGGCATGTACGTACCGTAGTACCCCATTCCTATCAAGGTGCGCAAAGGCTTGTTCTTTGCGGCAAGCGATTTTATTTTGTTCAAATATTCGTGCTCGGGCATGGCGTTGCTCAGCTTGAGCGGTTTTCGCAGGCGAATGTCAGCCGGAATAACCTGCTCCATTAGCTCCTCAATGCTCTTTGCGCCAACGGCGGCAAGCATTTCGGAAATTTCTGCCTCACTTGGTCCAATATGACGACGATAAAATGGAAACATTTGTATTATAGTTAATTTTGTATATAAATTTGACAAAAAAAGCTGTTTTAAATTTAGATTTTTC
>JAITAP010000096.1 GCA_031284065.1 Prevotellaceae bacterium | reverse complement strand
GCTCAAAGCTGCCGACGAGCACTTGCGGTTTATTTTCCTGACCGGCGTATCCAAATTTTCCAAAGTATCCGTATTTTCGGGGCTAAACAACCTCAACGATATTACTATGGACGATAAGTACGCCACCATTTGCGGGTACACGCAGGCGGAGCTGGAGAGCAACTTTGCGGAGCATATTTTGGCAATGGCGGAGTACCACAAGCAAACGCGCGAAGAAACTATCGACGAAATTCGGCGCTGGTACAACGGCTACTCGTGGGATGGCGAAACAACGGTTTACAACTCGTTTTCGACGTTGCTCCTGTTTGACAAAAAAAACTTTGTCGATTACTGGTTTGCAACGGGAACGCCTACGTTTTTGGTAAACCTCATCAAAGAGCGTAACGATGTAAAAACGTTGCTGGAGCCTGTAGCGGTACAATCTTCGAGTTTTGACAGCTTTGAGTACCGGACATTGGACACGAAGCTGCTTTTGTTTCAAACGGGGTATTTGACCGTCAAGAAGAAGGAAAAAAGCATATTCGACAACACAATCCTCTACACCTTGGGGTTTCCCAACGAGGAAGTCCGGCGGGCGCTGACGGCGCATTTGGTCGGGAGCTACGCCGCCTGCTCCACCTCCGATACGTTTTCGCTGCGGGAGCAAATGTTGCAGCAACTTTTTGAGGGGAACTCTCCGGCTCTTGAGCGCAACATGCAGGAGATGTTTGCCCGTATTCCCTACCAGCTGCACGTGCCGCGCGAAGCCTACTACCACTCGCTGCTGCTGCTCTGGCTAAACCTGCTGGGGTTTAAGGTGGACGCCGAAGTCTCCACCGACAAGGGACGCATGGACGCTGTGTGGACGTGGGGCGACCGCGTGGTCATTGCCGAAGTCAAGTACTCTGCCGGAAAAAAGACCGAGCCGCTCATGGAAAAAGCCTTTGCGCAAATCTTCAGCCGCCGCTACCATGAGCGCTTTGCGGGAGAGAACAAGCGTATCTCGCTGCTCGCCGTCGTTTTTACAGGAAAAAAGATTGCGTGCAGCATGAAAGAGCTAAATCAAAACGAAAAAAATCCATAAGTTGTATGCAGAAGCTGCCAAGAAGTTGTGGGTTGGCAATATGTAGAAGATGGGGGCAAAAAGGGAAAATCAAACGCGAGGGCGGGCAAATCCTCATACTTTCTCCCAAAAGTGGGTTGGCAGCAGCCCTTTCTGCTCTTCCGCTTGACAAGACCTTTTCCGAAAACAAAAATAGTACTTTAATTCGAATAAACAAGAAAATTCCCCAAAATATCATAAACCCAACCTCATCAGAGGCGTTTAAACAACAAAAAAAATGAAAAACCTTATTCGTTCCACATTTAGAAGTTTCGGCAGCACGGCTATTGCGGCATGTTGCCTGCTGTTGGCAGCGACGGGCTGCTACGAGAATACGCACTTTTTGAAAGATTACGGCTACCGCAGGCAGGTGCACAAGCAATTCCTGAAGCGTCAGGGCGAGGCGGACGGAAGGCGCGAGGCGTTGTTTTCGGTTTTTGACAGAGAAAACCTTGACGTGCGGCAGCGCGAAGCGTTGGAGTTTCTGTATGCGTACATGCCGCTGTGCGACCTTGCCGACGGCGACGGCAATTTTTTCCTGAAGCAGGTAAATGCAGCCTTTGCAGCGCGCAGCGGCTTCGATTGGGGAAAGTCAATACCCGACGATATTTTCCGCCACTTTGTGCTGGTGTACCGCGTAAACAACGAAAATTTGGATACGGCTCGCAGCGTCTTTTTTGAGGAGCTGAAAGAGCGCGTAAAGGGGCTTTCGATGGCAGAGGCTGCGCTGGAGGTAAACCACTGGTGCCACGAAAAGGTAACCTATCGCGGCACGGACGGCCGCACCTCCGCGCCGCTTGCGCTGGCGCGCACCTCGTGGGGACGCTGCGGCGAAGAATCGACGTTTACGGTTGCCGCGCTGCGGGCGGTGAGTATTCCGGCGCGGCAGTGCTACACGCCGCGTTGGGTGCACACGGACGATAACCACGCATGGGTAGAAGCGTGGGTTGACGGAAAATGGCGCTACATGGGCGCCTGCGAACCGGAGCCGGAGCTGGACGTGGCATGGTTTGCCGCGCCGTCCAAGCGGGCAATGATGGTGCACACCAATGTTTTTGGGCTGTACAACGGTGCGGAAGAAAAAAACGTACAAACGCCGCTGTACAGCGTCATTAACCTGCTAAGTACTTACGCGCCTGTGCGCAAGGTAACCGTGCAGGTAACCGACGAGCAAAACCGGCCGGTGGAGGGCGCTACCGTGAAGTTTAAGGTGTACAACTACGCCGAGCTCTACCCTATTGTGCAAAGCGTCAGCGCTGCCGACGGAACGGCGTCCATCGTTTCCGGCATGGGCGATTTGGTGGTGTGGGCAAGCAAGGAAAATCGGTACGGCTACGCAAAATCGTCGCCCGGCGGCGAGGTTACCACCGTGCAGCTAAGCCACGCCTCCGGCAGGCCGTACAACGAAACCTATACGCTCAACGTGCCGCCCGAGCAAAGCGTTGCGGCGTTGCCGCAGGAGAAAATAGCGGCAAATGCGCTTCGCTTGGCTTGTGAAGATTCCATACGCGGCGCATACATGAGCGCCTTTGCGCCGCCGGCAACCGGCGGCGACCGCGCGTCCGGCAGCTACCGGAAAAAGCTGTTTTTGCATAAGGCGCAGGGCAATTGGCGTGAAATAGCCGATTTTATGCAAACCGAATCGGCAAACCCTTACCATTTGGATTTCCTCGCCTCGCTGTCGGAAAAAGACTTGCGCGACACTCCGGCGGATTACCTGCGCGACCACATACGCAACGGGGTCAAGCCGGATACAACGCTGCCCGACAGTATTTACGTCAGCAAAGTACTGTCGCCCCGCATTGCGCTGGAGCTGATTAAGCCGTGGCGCAGCTTTTTCCGGCAGCCGGAGGTTGCAAGAGAAATAGCCGGAGAGCAGCCCTCAGCGGAAAATATTGTTGAGTATGCGCGCAAAAATATTGAGCTCAAAGACAAAGAAAATTACTACAATTGCCGCCTTACGCCGCGTGGCGTGTACGAGCTGAAAATGGCAGACCGTCGCTCGCGCGATATATTTTTCGTGGCGGCATGTCGCAGCGTCGGTATTCCGGCGCAGGTAGAGGAAGCCACCGGCAAGCCACAGTACTACGAAAGCGGACGCTGGAAAGACGCTACCTTTGACAAAAAAGATACGGCAACGCGCCGCAGCGCCTCGCTAACCCTGATCAACGCGCCCTCCAACATTGTAAAGCCGGGATACTACTCTCACTACACGCTGGCTTTCTTTAAGGATGGCGATTTTCAAACGCTCGATTTTGAGGACAACCCCGCAGCGTCCCAATTCCCCTTTACGCTTGCCCTCGACGAAGGCTACTACCGCCTGATGACGGGCAGCCGCGCCAACGACGGCTCGGTAACGGTAAGCGCCCAGCACTTTGAGCTGCTCAACGAAAAACCGCTCTCGCTTTCCGTAAAAATGCCCGAAGTTGCCGGAAAGCTTTTTGTGAAAGGCATTGTAGATATGAACACGGTAGCGGCAATGAGCGATGGCGGCAAAAAATCGCTGAAAGAGCTGAGCAACAACAAGGGGCTAATGCTTTGCTTTGTAGATGTTGGAAAAGAGCCGTCGAAGCACATTCTGCAAGACCTGCCGACGCAGCAAAAAGCGCTGGAGGAATGGGGCGGCGGCATTGTCCTCATCACACCCGGCGACAAGCTGAGCAAAGCGTTCAGCGCGGCGGCGTTCAAAAATCTACCGGCGCAAACCAGCTGGAGCATTGACGCTAACCGTAGCCTGCTAAAGGCGGTAGCCAATGCGCTACAGGTGGATTTTCGCGACGAATTTCCGTTGGCAATTTACCTCTCCTCCAACGGCGGCGTCTTGTATTCTTCCATCGGATACCGCATAGGCATTGGCGAAGATATTGTCAAAACTATCCGCATGGAGCGGGAAACCTGCTCCGTCAAAAATTGAGAAAAGCGTCATCCCGTATTACTGTTTTTGAAATTCTATGCCAAAGCTACTTCCGCTAATGCTTGCTGCAACGCTGCTGACGTCGGCCGTGCCGCTACTTGCACAGCCCGATTCTGCCCAAGTAAAAGATGGCTACGCGCCGAAAATAGACGGCGTGGTAAAAGTAAAGCTTGAGGGAAGCCTGTACGATAGCCGTATGCGCTTTGATGTACGCAATTCGCGCTTTGGCGTACGCGGCAAGGTTTCCGAGAATATGAGCTACCGTACGCAGGTAGAGTTCAGCAACGAAGGAAAGCTGTCGGTGCTGGACGCCTGCGTTACGTACCAGCTGCCGGTTGTGGCCGTTTCGCTGGGGCAGCAACAGTACGCTTTCAGCGCCGATTTGGCGCGAAGCCCCATGCAAAATATCTTTGCCAACCGCACATTTGTAGCCAAATATACCATTAGCTACGCCGACACAAGCGGCAAGGCTCATTCGCTGGGTTCGCGCGATATTGGCGGGTTACTCTCCGTAAGCCTCCGGCAGTGGATTCCCGTTGTGCTCAAGGTTGGCTTGTTCAACGGCAGCGGCGTTAACAACCCTGTTTGGCAAGAATCGCTCAACATTTCGGCAAAGGCTGAGTACGGCGGCGAGCGCGGGCTGCAAGCCGCCGCCAGCTACTACAACGGGCAAACGCCATACGCCTCCGGCATTACCATGTGGGGCGGCGAACTGCGCTACATTGCGCGCCGCTTCACCCTCGACGGCGAAGCGGCGCAGCGTATCTGCAAGCAAAACGGAGCACAGCAAAAGCTTACCTCCGCCTACCTGCAAGGCTTTTACAGCTTCTTTTTCAAGCCAAACAAGTTTGCCCAATACCTTGCCCCAACGTTGCGGTACGACATTGTGCGCAACGGCTGCTACGAAGGCGCAGACGGGCAGTTCGACGCTCAGCGGGTATCAATAGGCGCAAATCTGGGCGTTTCGCACAAAGCTTTTAAGGGCGAAATCAGAGCCGGTTTTGAAAAGTACATACCCTCCCGTAAACCCGGCAACTTCCACAACAACCCGCTGCTGCACGATAAGCTGACCGTCGAAATGGTGGTGGCTTTTTAGATGAGCTCAACTTTCGCAATTCTGCCCACGAATTGCATGAATTATACATGGTGTGGTACGATTTCTATTGATATTGTTCCCCTGCGGGGAACCGAAGCCGATTGCCGCCGGTTTTTTTTGCGCAAAGTTATGCCCGTGCAATAAAAAATCAGCATCTTAGCCGGTCGGCAGCGATTTTT
>JAITAP010000084.1 GCA_031284065.1 Prevotellaceae bacterium | reverse complement strand
GCAAAGGACTGGTTCCACGCCATTTGCATTTCCACAATAAAGTAGCGGTTGCGGTTGTCCACGCACTTTACGTCCACAATGGAGTTTTTGCTTATGGGCGTGCGCGGCACCTGCTCCGGGGAGAGGTACTCTATGCTGACTATTTCCTGCCCCTTCCGCAGGGGCAGCAAGGCGTTCAGAAAGCTGATGAGCAAGTGCTTGTGCTCGCCAAATACCTTCTTGAACGGCAAGTCGTTTTTGGGGTCTAAGTAGCGTGTCATAATCGGTAATATTGGTAGGTAGCTTACGTGTTGAAAACTGCCGTAAAAATAGCGTTTTTTTGGGTCTCTGCAAAATTTACCGAAGGGAAAAGTCACCGTCCCCGCAGGTCGCTGACCGGCGGAGGCTGAAAATTGCAGCTATTTATTAGAAGCTATATAAAATTCGTGCAATTCGTGGACAAACCTAAATTCGTGCAATTCGTGGACAGATTTAAATTCGTGTAATTCGTGGACAACAAGCCTCTCATTCAAAATTTATGATGTATCTTTGCGCAATTCAAAGCTCAAAAATTCCAATGCTCCTGTTCTCCAACGCAAAAATCAACCTTGGCCTGCACGTTACGCAGCGTCGCCCCGACGGTTTTCACAGCATCGAAACAGTATTCTTCCCCGTTGGGTGGTGCGACATGGTGGAGACGCTTCCGGGCAAATCGCTCACCCTGCGCTGCACGGGTCTGCGCATGGACGTGGAGCAGGAGAGCAACCTGTGCGCAAAGGCGTTTCGCCTGCTGCAAAAAGATTTTGGCTTGCCGGGCGCCGACATTTTCCTGCACAAGCAGATACCGCTTGGCGGGGGGCTTGGCGGGGGGTCGAGCAACGCCGCCTTTGTGCTGCGCGCGCTAAACGAAGTTTTTCGCCTTGCGCTCCCGCAGCGCAGGCTGGCCGAGTACGCCGCGCAGCTGGGCAGCGACTGCGCCTTTTTCATCTACAACACCCCGATGCTGGCAACAGGGCGCGGCGAAATCTTGCAGCCGGCAGCGGTCAGCCTTGCGGGCTACGAGCTGCTGGTGGTCAAGCCGCCGCTGTGCGTCAGCACTGCCGAGGCGTACGCCGGAGTCGCGCCAAAAGCGCCGACAGCCGACCTGCGGCGCGTCGTAAGCCAGGGCGTGGAGGCGTGGAGAGAGACGCTCGTCAACGATTTTGAGCCGTCTGTCTTTGCAAAGTACCCGTCGATAGGGCGCGTAAAGGCCGCGCTCTACGGCTGCGGAGCGCGCTACGCCGCCATGTCGGGGAGCGGCGCGGCCGTGTTTGGCCTCTTTGAGAAAATCCCCGCCGGCGTGGAGCGCCTTTTTGCGGGCTGCACCCTGTTTAAGCAAAAAATAAGCTGAAAAAAATATATGTCAACTACACCGCTTGCATTAGGCGCCGAGCGCATTGGAAAGCTGCTGGGGCAGTATGCGCTTCCGGCAATTGTCGCCATGGTAGCCTCGTCGCTCTACAACATTGTCGATAGCGTTTTTATTGGGCACGGCGTAGGCCGCTGGGCTATCGCCGGGCTGGCGCTCACCTACCCGCTGATGAACCTTGCCGCCGCCTTTGGGTCGCTCGTGGGCGTGGGCGCATCCACGCTGGTTTCGGTCAAGCTGGGGCAAAGGGACTACCGCAGCGCCAACCGCGTGCTGGGCAACGTGCTGGCGCTGAACATTATCTTTGGCGTACTCTTTTCGCTGCTCTGCTTCCCCTTTCTGGACGAGGTGCTCTACTTTTTTGGGGCAAGCGAAAACACCATCCCCCACGCGCGGGACTTCATGCGGATTATCCTGCTGGGCAACGTGGTTACCCACATGTACTTTGGGCTCAACGCCATCATCCGGTCGGCGGGGTACCCGCGCATGGCGATGTACGTTACGCTCCTGTCGGTGGGCGTAAACTGCGCGCTGGCGCCCCTGTTCATTTTTGGCTTCGGGTGGGGCGTTAAGGGGGCGGCGTGGGCAACCGTTATCGCGCAAACCATTTCGCTCATCCTACAAATGGCGCACCTCGCAAAGCCCGACGGCGTGGTGCACTTTCAGCGGGGAATATTCCGGCTGAAATCCGAGCTGGTCAAGGGCATACTGTCCATCGGGCTGTCGCCGTTCCTGATGAACGCCTGCGCCTGCCTGATAGTAATTCTCATCAACAAGGCGCTCAAGGAGTACGGCGGGGACGTGGCCATTGGCGCTTACGGCGTAATCAACCGCGTTGTTTTTCTTTTTGTGATGATAGTCATGGGGCTAAACCAGGGTATGCAGCCCATTGTGGGCTACAACTACGGGGCGCGCCTCTTTGACCGCGTGAGCAAGGTTACCCGCCTGACCATCTGGTGGGGAATAGGCGTTACCACGTTCGGCACGCTGGTGTGCCAGCTCTTTCCCACGTTCATTGTCGGGTGGTTCACCACCGACGCGGAGCTCACGCAGGCCTCCGTGCAGGGCATACACGTTATCTTTGCCGTTTTCCCGCTGGTGGGCTTTCAGATGGTGGCCTCCAACTTTTTCCTGTCCATCGGGAAGCCCAAGGTTGCCATTTTTCTGTCGCTCACCCGGCAAATGCTGTTCCTGGCGCCCTGCCTGCTCATTCTCCCGCACTTTTTCCACACGCTCGGCGTGTGGAGCAGCATGCCGATAGCCGATTTCGTGGCGTCGGTGGTAACGGCGGTAATATTCGTCAGGGCTATCCGGGCGTTTAGCAAAAAAAAATGAGGGCGGCGCGCGCAGGGCGTTGCCCTACGCTAATGATTGCGCCCTTTCAGGGCTTGCCGGCTTCGGGAGGGGGCGGGGCTCCTGCCGGCGGGGAGGCGTGCGCCGCTACGGGCGGAACGGCGGCGCGAACATGGCGCAAAATACAGCTACAATTTCATCTCTTTCTGCGGACAAATTTCTACTGCCAAACATTCATAAAGAAAGCGAGTTACCCGTTTCGACCCAAGCTGAAGCGTAGAAAATGTTTAATTTTTCTGATTTTTCTTTACTTTTTCTTCCTACTTTGCTTAACATTTTGTAACTTGCGCTTTTTTTACCCACAAACAAATGCCCTTATACGGGCTATAAGTAATTGTTTAATAGCAGAGTGATAAATTTATGAGTCAATCTCCCCAAGTAAAATTTTACAGCGGAGAAAATATTCCGCTGGAGCTGCACAAAGTGCGCGTGGTGCAAAAGCTGCACCTTGTTCCCATTGAGCGACGCCTTGAAGCCCTGCACGAGGGCGGCTTCAACACGTTTCGCCTCAACACCGTTGACGTATTTCTGGACATGCTCACCGATAGCGGAACAAACGCTATGAGCGACCGGCAAATGGCCGCCATGATGATGGCCGACGACGCATACGCAGGCTCGCAAAGCTTTTACCGCCTCAAAACGGCGGTGGAAGAGGTGCTCGGCAAAAAATACCTGCTGCCTGCGCACCAGGGACGCGCCGCCGAAAATATCATCTCCAACGCCTACGTGAAAAAGGGCAGCCTCGTCCCCATGAACTACCACTTTACCACCGCGCTGGCGCACATTACGCAGTACGGCGGAAAAATCGTGGAGCTGCTCTACGACGAAGCGTACAACATCAGGAGCAGCCACCCCTTTAAGGGCAACATGAACACGGCAAAGCTCAAGGAGGTCATCGAGCAGCACGGGGTGAAAAACATCCCCTACATTCGCATGGAGGCCTCGACGAACCTCATCGGCGGGCAACCCTTTTCGATTGCCAACCTGCGCGAGGTGCGCGCCATAGCCGACAAGTACGGCATTAAGCTGGTGCTCGACGCCAGCCTGCTGGGTGAAAATGCCTACCTCGTAAAGCAGCGCGAGCCGGAGTTTGCCGACAAGTCGATGGCGGAAATTATCCTTGCCATGACCGAGCTCTCGGACATTGTATATTTTTCGGCGCGAAAGTTGAGCTCGTCGCGGGGCGGAGGAATTTGCACCAACAGCCTCGAAATATACCGCGAATTTGAGCCGCTGGTGCCGCTTTTTGAGGGATTTTTGACCTACGGAGGCATCTCGGTGCGCGAAATTGAGGCCATGGCGGTAGGCCTGCGCGAAACGCTCGACGAAAGCATGATTTGCCAAAGCCCGCAGTTCATCGAATACCTCGTAAACGCGCTCGACGGCAAGGGGATTCCGGTGGTTACCCCCGCAGGCGTGCTCGGCTGCCACGTGGACGCCATGCAGATTTGCGCCCACATTCCGCAGGCGCAGTACCCCGCAGGATCGCTGGCGGCCGCCTTCTACCTCGTATCGGGCGTGCGCGGCATGGAGAGAGGCTCCATCTCCAACCAGCGCGACGAGTACGGCAACGAAACCTACGCCGACATGGAGCTGCTGCGGCTCGCCGTGCCCCGCCGCGTCTTTACGCTTTCGCAGGTAAAGTACGTGGAAGACCGCCTGACGTGGCTCTACGAAAACCGCAGCCTGATTGGTGGCCTGAGGTTCGTGTACGAGCCGCCCGTGCTCCGCTTCTTCATGGGCGGGCTGGAGCCCGTCTCCGACTGGCCCCAGCAGCTCGTGGCAAAGTTCAAAAAAGATTTCGGGGAAAGCTTGTAGAGGCGAGCCTTAACCTCATTTCTACCCAATTTCTCTAACAAAAACAGCCTCAATGCAGGTGGGGGAAATGTGAGCGGACGTATTAAAACCTCATTTCTACCTCATTTTCCTAACAAAACAACCTCAGTAGCAAGCAAAGAGCGTTGCAAACACATCCCCCAACCTCATTACCTCATTGCAAAGCGATTGAATGAGGTAATAAGGTTGGGGGTTGTATATGCTACTGAGGTTGTTTTTGTTGTTGGAATTAGGTGAAAATGAGGTTTTTGGCGCAAACCCTAATTCGTAATTCCTAATTTTCCCACGTTTTTACCGGAAAAGGCGCGATTTTGCCGAATGTTGGTTTTCATAATCTCTACTCCTCCCGCCATAATAAAGAGGTAAAATCCCCCGCACCTAAACGCAATGCGTGGCTGGCATTAAAACATTGGTTGAATTTATTTTTGGTGGATTAACGAATCACGTTCGGCACGTTTAGCCAGATCTTCCAATGCCAGATTATACAGGATGGTTGCATTTTCTGGATTTCCAAATTCTCCCGCTTTCTTCAATCTTTCAACCAATGGGGGCACGACATTGCATGAGTCTTCAATATTTAAAGCCTTGCGCCCGAATAATTTCATTCCTTCTGTCTCAAACATAGCGTCAAAACTTTCCGCGATGTCGTATGGCGATGTCTTTGCAGGGACAAAAGCGGCGCGGACTTGGTTGTCCAGTATGTTGATTTCGGCGTTCAGCGCGTTTATTTTTTCTTGCGTTGGATCTATTTGCTCATCCTTGTCGCAGGACGGTAAGCCTGAGCTTAGCGCCACAGCCAGCGCTACGGCGGCAACCCGCAAGGCTGCCATGCCTTGGTAAAATGTAATTCTTTTCATTGCAATAAGATTTTTCACTTGCTTGTTGCGCCTACTCCTTGTTTACTGTCGCGTGGTTCGGCTTGTTTACGACGAAAGAATTAATTGGTTGAATTTATTTTTGTTGGGTTAACGAATCACGTTCGGCACGTTTAGCCAGATCTTCCAATGCCAGATTATACAGGATGGTTACATTTTCTGGATTTCCAAATTCTCCCGCTTTCTTCAATCTTTCAACCAATGGGGGCACGACATTGCATGAATCTTCAATATTTAAAGCCTTGCGCCCGAATAATTTCATTTCTTCTGTCTCAAACATAGCGTCAAAACTTTCCGCGATGTCGTATGGCGATGTCTTTGCAGGGACAAAAGCGGCGCGGACTTGATTGTCCAGTATGTTGATTTCGGCGTTCAGCGCGTTTATTTTTTCTTGCGTTGGATCTATTTGCTCATCCTTGTCGCAGGACGGTAAGCCTGCGCTTAGCGCCACAGCCAGCGCTACGGCGGCAGCCCAA
>JAITAP010000029.1 GCA_031284065.1 Prevotellaceae bacterium | reverse complement strand
TTTGAGCGGATACTCCATTTTGTGAAATCAACCTGACTTTCTATTTTCTGCTCAATGCTGTCGGGCAAAGCGGGGAAAAAATCTATGCTGGTAATAATTTGCACGTCCGCCACGCTCATTGCGTAAGCTGGTAAGGGGTTGCGCCCGCTTTCATTTGCAAACATAAAAGCAATAGCTTGCCAGCTATCATTTTTGTTTTGCAGTAGAATTTTGAAAAATGCGTCGGGTATAGCCACTTTATTAGCGCCAATGGTTTTGGGTTGTTTTGGTACAATCGGGCCGCAAACGACGTAAATTTTTCCTTTTTCCCTTGCCCATTCACGCACTTGTCTTTCCAAATCGCCCCAAATACCCCCGTTCAAGCCCTTACTTTGAGGACAAATATTTGAAAGGTAAAATGATTCTTTCATTGCCCGCTCACTCCATTTCATATCGCCTGCCGGAGCCATGTGTCCCTTGTCCCAACCTGAATTTGAGTAATCGGACGCAGTAGCAGATTCTTCATACAAAACTTCGGGGTCGGGCAAAAAGGCATTGAAGCGTGGCACGCTGCCTTCAACTTCCTCTTTTGTAAGCTCATACGCAACCCAGTGGGGAATTTTCCAAGCGGGATTATAGCTTACCGTATATCCGGTATGGCTAATGATTTGCTCTTTCTTTCCTGTAATCTTTGCAGGAATTTCTATGTTGCCAAATTGCTGATTTTCAGAATAATCAATAGATTTGCTTGCTGAATTGCCGGTTTCTTGTGCTTCAGGCAAGCATACGCTAAGTGCGAAGCCTGCTGCTACCAGAATTAAAATTACCCTTACGGGCTTTGAAAATTTACTCATAATTCGCTGCTTATTGCTGTGTAAAGTTTTGGAAAATAGCCTGTTTGCATTTTGCACGGCGTTCGTCGTGCTCAATTTTACGGTACGTCGGCGTGCCGGCCGTTAGTGCGGCGGCAAATTGGCGTTGCGGCGGCAGCTGTTTTTTTCGCTCAGCCGCTTTCGCTTTGCCCCATTGCCCCGATTTTTAAAGCCCAAAAGTAAAGAAAAAAGGTAAAAAATCGTGAGGGAGGCAAAATTATTTTTGTAGCGTGTGCAGCCGACAGCTTATTGGCGGCCGTGCTCTGAGGCGTAAAGCTGCTGCTGCCCGGTAAAAGAAAGAGCGATGGAGCTACCCGCTCAAAGAGCTTGCCTTTGCGCTGCCCAAAAGCAACGGTAAGCTCAGAGGCTTCTCGCTTTGCTCGGAGCGAGGCGAAGCGGGCGCGACTTACCCCCCTTACTTGCCCCTTTCATTTTCTTATATAGCGTTAAAAATGAAATTAAAAGCCTCTTACTCCGTTTTATATAAAAAACAGCGTTCTCACTTACGTGTACACTTTTTGTTAAGCAAAAACTTATCGTTTGATTTCTGCACACAAATGAAAAAATATCACTTCCGAGCATTTATGTTACTTACAGGCGCACTTTTTCACGTAAAGTGCGATGCGCAGCAAGGCGTTATCTTTAGCCAGTATGCTTTTAACGGGCTGATACTCAATCCGGCGTATGCGGGTTACAAGGAAAAATTTAACTCCACAGTGCTGTACCGCAACCAGTGGTCAAACATTGAGGGTGCGCCAACAACCATCTCTCTGCTCGTTGACGGCCCCATGCTGAACAACCTGCTGGGCGTGGGGGGGCATATCATGAGCGACAAGGTGGGCGTGCAGCAAACGCTGTCGTTCTTTTCGGACTACTCCTACCGCGTTATGCTGGACAATCAGGGTACGCGCCTTGCCTTTGGGCTTTCCGTCGGCGTAACGCAGCTCAGCCTCGACGAAAACCTTGTGCGCCTCAACGACGCCAACGACCCGCTGCTGACGGGCGGGCTGCTCGGCAAGCCCGTCTTTCGCCCGGACTTCAACGTGGGGGTGTTTCTGGACCACAAGCTGTTTTCTGTGGGCTTGTCCGGCACAGAGCTCTGGAAAGACTACAAGCTGGTGCAAAAAAATTCGCAGCTCTACCTTACGGTAGCAACGCTGATACCCATCAACAGAAATTACATTATTAAGCCGTCCATCTTTTACAAGGACGATTTTATCATGCAGCCCAGCATCGACCTCAACGTTTTCCTCATGATAAAGGACAAGGTGTGGCTGGGGCTTCTCTGGCGTAACGGGCTGCCGCTGAAAAGCCGGCTGGACAAAACCGTGAAGGGCGAAGCTTTCTACAGCTCGCTCAACTCAATTACGTTCCTTGCCGAGCTTTTCGTTTCCGACAACCTGTATCTCGGCTACGCCTACGACTTCCCGCTAAGCAAGCTAAATCAGGTAACGCTCTACACGCACGAGGTTATGCTGGGCTTTACTATAGGGAAAAAGGCGCAGCGCGTGCTTACGCCGCGATACTTTTGAGGCTCGGGAATCAAGGAAATGCGCGGAACATTCTATCGGGAGGGCGCAAATACGGCAACCCTTAATTCATATTGTTCAACCCTGTAAATTATTTTTTCCATGAATATTATTTTTAGAGCGGCGTTGCTGCTGGTAGCGCTGTCCTGCGGGGCGGCAACGGCGCAGGTCATTGAGCGCAGGCAGGCCGAAGAGCTTGTTGCCGCCGGCGAGTACCAAAAGGCGCTATCGCTGTACAAGGAAATATACCGCAAGCGGTCGAGCTTGGAGTCTGCTCTGGATTTGGCGAGCATCAACGTGAAGATGCACAGCTACGTTGACGCCGAAAAGTACTACCGCCTTGCCGCCGCCTACCCCGATTGCCCGGCAGAAGCGTACTGTGGCTTTGGCGACGTGCTCATGTTCATCGGAAAGTACGACGAGGCGCGGAAGGCTTACTTTACCTTTGCCACGCGCGGCGGAGAGCCGTCCGTTGCGCGCGAGCGTATCTTTTCGTGCGATAGCGCCTGCGCAATTGCCAAGCGTCCGCCTTTCTTTTCCGTCAACAACGAGCGAAGAATAAACACGCGCTACTCGGAGTTTGCCGCTACCGTGTACGGCGACTACATTGTCTTTACCTCCGACCGACCCATCGGCTACATGGCTACCGACCAGAACGAAGTGGCGGCAACCATTGCCTCCCTTCAGGGGGTGGGCAACGAAGCCGCCGTGCAGCTGCTGCTGCGCAACGCGCAAGACCCTACAGATATGGTGAAGTTTTGCCTGACAAACCAGCTGAAAAGCGACGCCGTAGCGCACTCCAAGTACGATGGCGACAGGTATGACCTGCTTTCGTCGGAAAACGACAAGGCAAAGCGCAGGAAGCGCTTGGCAAAGGAGCGCGAGCGGCAGGAAAAGCTGCGCAACAAAAAGCGGAAAATCTACGGCGGAACGGGGCGGCCCTACCTCAACATGTACCTCTCCAGCCGGCAGCGCAACAAGCCCAACTCCGGCAACGGCATTGTGGGGAGCTACGTGTGGACTGCGCCGGTAATGCTGCCCGCGCCGCTCAACACCGGCGAGCACTCCGGCCCCTGCTCTCTCACCCCCGACGGAAATACGGCTTACTTCTGCTTTTCCGAAATGTCCGACGAAGTATATGTGAGCGGGGTGAGCCACGTGGGCGTCATGATTTCCTACAAGGAGCGCGGGGGGTGGAGCGACCCCGCCATGTTCCCCTACAACAACCTCGCCGCGTACTCCGTTGGGCATCCCTGCATATCCGCCGACGGGCGCACAATCTACTTTTCGTCGGACATGCCGGGAACGCTGGGCGGGCTTGACATCTTCATGTGCGAGCTTGACGCAAGCGGGGAGTGGGGAAAACCTCAAAATCTGGGGAGCGTTATCAACACGCCGCGAGAGGAGCGTTTCCCTACGCTGGACGGCGACAACACGCTTTACTTTAGCTCCGACGGGCACCCGGGGCTGGGCGGGCTGGATATTTTCAAAGCCACAGGAAAGCCCGGCGCGTGGACTGCCGTCGAAAACCTGCGCCCGCCGGTCAACACCAGCTCCGACGACTTTTCGTTTGTTTTTCTTCCGGGCTCCAAAGCGGAGGGGCTGTTCTCCTCCAACCGCCTGGGCGGGTACGGCGGCGACGACATCTACTCCTTCAAGCGCATCCCGCCGCCGGCCAAGGTCGCGCCCGTGCCGAACAAAAAGTACATGATTGCTATCACTGTGGTAAGCAGAGCCGACTCCGCGCCCATTGAAAATGTTCGGCTCAAGCTCTTTGACGATAAAGCCAAAAAGACGCGAAACGCCTTCACCGACGGCATCGGGAAAGCCTACTTCCCGATAACGGCCAACGCCTCGTACACGCTGACTTCGGAGGCGCTGGGATTCCTGCCTTCAAGGGCAGAAAATATCTCTGTCGGTAAAATCAGGGCGGGCGAAAGCATCCGTATCCTCCTCCAGCTCGACCCGCTGGTGAGCGGAAGCTCCTTTAGCGTGGAAAACGTGTACTACGACTACGGAAAGGCGCTCCTCAAAAAGGCGGCTTTCAAGGAGCTCGACAAGGTGGCAAAGTTTATGGAGATGAACTCCGACGTGAGGATTGAGCTCAGCTCCCACACCGACTCGCGGGGAGGTCTGCTGGGCAACATGGCGCTCTCGCAGAGGCGGGCGGAGTCGTGCGTGGCCTACCTCGTCAAAAAGGGCGTCAGGCGGAGCCGGATAGTGCCCAGAGGGTACGGCTCTACAAGGCCGCTCGTGAAAAATGCCAAAACCGAAAAGCAGCACGCCAAGAACCGGCGCACCGAGATTAAGATTCTGGAGGTGGAGAAGAAAGATTAGCGGGCGGCCGGCGCTTAGCAAAAAAATTCGCCAACGTCGGCCGCGTCCGCGTCCATGCCAAATACTATAACGTGGTCGTTGGCTTTGATTTCGGTGGCGCCGGTGGCGATAATTGCCTTTCCGCCGCGCACCACGCCGCCTATGATGGCGTTTTTGGGAAACCCCAAGTCTTTTACGGGCGCTTTGCTTGCCTTGCAGCCGGATTTGGCGATAAACTCCAGCGCCTCCGCGTCGGAGCCGGTAAGGTACTTTACCGACTGCACGCCGGTATTTTGGGTGAACTTAAAAATGTGCCCGGCCGTTATCAGCTTCTTGTTGATGATGGTGTTAACGCCAATGCTCTCCGCCAGCTGTATGTAGTCGAGGTTTTCGACTTCGGCAATGGTGCGCTGCACGCCCGCTTGCTTGGCCAGCAGGCACGCCAGAATGTTCGTTTCCGAATTTCCCGTAACGGCAACAAAAGCGTCGGTTTTTTGCAGCCCCTCTTCGAGCAGCAGGTCGGCGTTGCGCCCGTCGCCGTTAATAATCATGGCATTTTTGAACATTTCGGCAAGCTTGACGCAGCGCTCTTTTTGTTGCTCAATGATTTTGATGTTCAGTCGCCGGTCGAGCGACGCGGCAACTTTGGTGCCAATGCGGCTGCCGCCAAGGATAATCATGTTGTGCACCTCCACGTTCTCCTTTCCCGAAAACTCCAGCATTTCGCTCATCCCGTTGCGCGTAGTCATCATGTAGAGGCGGTCGCCGGGTTCGAGCGTATCAAAGCGGTGCGGGATAATAGTTCTTTCGTTGCGGTTGATGGCTATAACGCGAAACTCCAGCTTCTTCATGTCAAAGGTGGCTTCGGCAATCGTTTTCCCCGCAACCGGAGCGTTATCCTCCAGCTTGAACACCATCATCACCAGCTTGCCGTTGGCAAACTCAATGTACTCCGACGTGCTGGTCTGGCCAAGCAGGTTAACAATTTCTGTAGCCGCAATCTTTTCGGGGTAAAACATGTTATCCACGCCGGCGTGGGTAAACGTTCTGCGGTTTTCAATGTCGAGGTATTCGCTGTGGTCTATGCGGGCAATCGTTTGCGCGGCGCCTATTTTTTTGCCCAGCATACAGGTTACAATGTTGGTATCCTCGCTGGGCGTAACGGCAATGAGCAGGTCTGCCCGGCGGGTGTTGGCTCTCTCCAGCACTTCGAGCGAGGTGGTGCTGCCCTGCACCGTAACCACGTCGGTGCCCGCTTCAACGGCGTGAAGCCGCTCCTCGCTCGGGTCAACAACCGTAATGCTGTGGCTATCCTCCGACAGCAGCTTGGAGAGGTGCATACCCACCTCGCCCGCGCCGGCAATAATAATGTTCATGGCTGAGACGTTCTACTTTAATTTCCTGCAAAGATAGCTCAGATACCCGATAGTTGTTACACCTCCGGCGGTAATTTGTGCTGACTTTTTCCGCGTCCGGAAATTTCCCGGTTTTGACCTTTCGGGAAAGGGGTAGGGGAGAGGATATTTCTCGGCTTCGCTCGGGGATGTCGCGGGCTGTAGATTTTGGTATATACCTGAAAAAGTTTTATCTTTGCGCAGAAATTGTTACTCCCTACCAAATTATGGCACGCTACTTAGACCCCAGAAACGATTTACCGTTCAAGAAAATATTTGGCGGGCACAAACATTTGCTCATCAGCTTTCTGAACGCCTTGCTGCCGCTTCAAAAGGGGCAGGAAATAGTCGGCATAGAGTACTTGCCGGCAGAGCAGGTTCCGCGCACGCTCTTGGGCAAGAACTCCATAGTTGACGTAAAGTGCATAGACAGCGC
>JAITAP010000162.1 GCA_031284065.1 Prevotellaceae bacterium | reverse complement strand
TTGGGGTTTGGGCTGGGGATATCCGTACTACGGCTACGGCTGGGGGTACCCGTACTACAGCTGGGGATACCCGTACTACTATCACCACTACTATCCGGGACACTACTGGGGAGGAGGTTACGCGGCAGAGGCGCGGGGAACGCACAGGGGAAGCAACATGTCGGGGACGGGACGGGGAACAGGCTACACCAATAGCCGCACCACCGCCGGTACGTACAGCGGGCAACGCTTAAGCGTCCCTGCGGGAACGTATACGCAGCGTACGCAAGGCGGATATACGCGCTCGTACACGACGCAACCGGAAACAAGCGGCACGGGTAGCAACCGTATCTCCTACTCCAACAGCGGACGGTCATACCAGTCTATCCCGTCGTCAAATTCTTCTTCTCAAAGCAGCGGCAGCTACTCCGGCTCAAGTTCCAGCCCCACCTCCACCTCCGGCTCAAGTTCAAGCTCCAGCTCCAGCTCGAGAAGCAGCTACTCCGGCAGCTCCAGCTCGAGAAGCAGCTACTCCGGCGGATCAAGCTCCAGCTCAAGTGGAAGCAGTAGAAGTAGCAGTAGAAGTAGCAGCAGCGGACGCAGAAGCTCCGGCAGGTAGAAGTAAGTAAGATGTAACTCCTAATTAATTTATCATAGTTATGAAAAAAAGTATTTTTTTGCTGGCTACAAGTGTTTGCCTTGCGCTTTCCGGCTATGCACAGGAAGATGTGGACGCCTTGCGTTTTTCGCGCAGCTATCCTTTGGGCACGGCGCGCTTTAGCGCTATGGGCGGCGCATTTGCCGCCCTGGGCGGCGAGCTCACCACGCTGGCGTACAATCCGGCGGGTATTGGCGTGTACCGCTCGGGAGAATTTTCCGTTACCCTCAACCCGAACGTTACCAACGTATCGTCATCATACATGGGCAATAACGCTGCCGACAACCGCTACCTGATGAGTTTCTCCAACGTTGGGGGGGTAGGCGTTATCAACACCGGAAGCGGCGGGGTGGTGAACGTCAACATAGGGGCTTCGTACAACAAGCTCAGCAACTTTTCGGAGCGAATTGCAGTGCGAGGAAATCCCGTAGCGGTAGGAGGCGCCTACATGGACTACTTTGCGGCGGCGGCAAATCGCGATGGAAATCGTGACGATATAGAGGCAGAGTTGGCATACTATACAGATATAATAGAATTTGACACAATCGCGCAGCGCTGGGAGCCTAACCTTAATAAAGATCATGACCAAACCAAAGGTCGCCGCTCTTCCGAAGCGTGGGGCAGCATTGGGGAGTTTGATTTCAGCATTGGCTGTAATGTTGAGCACATGCTTTACTTCGGCATGACCATAGGGGTACAGACCATATCCTACTCTCAAAACCAGACGGATATTGATGAGGGTCTGTTTGACAATATTTCTCCGTTTGAGGGTTTTACCTACAAAAGAGAGTTTCGCATGTCGGGTATGGGTTACAACTTTAAGGGCGGTATCATTGCCCGACCCTTTGCCAACGCGGATTTTCTGGAGGGTTTGCGCTTGGGTGCAGCCATTCACACGCCCACCTTTCTCGCCATGTCCGACCGGTATGACGCTTCTATCAGCTCATCGTTCTTAGATATAGGGAACTCTTCCAGATCTTTTTCAAACGGGCTTTACAAGTACAACATTGAAGCCCCGTTTAAGTACATGGGCGGCGTTGCGTACGTTTTTGGCGACCAGAGCTCAAAGTGGCGCGGCATTGTCAGCGCCGACTACGAGTATGTGGACTACTCCAAAATGAAAATGCGGAACGGCGATGATGGGTATGATTTTTTCAGCGAAAACCAGACTATTGAGGCTAACTACCGGAACACGGCAAACCTTCGCTTTGGGGGGGAACTTGGCTACGATAATGTTGCCCTGAGGGCAGGCTTTGCAACGTATGGCAACCCGTACAAGAGCGGCGTTGGCAAAAACGGCTCCGTGAACTTCTACTCTTTGGGCGCGGGCTACCGGTCGAGCATATTTTTTGCTGATTTTGCCTACTCGCTCGCCGTGCAGAAGGACAAAAGCTACATGTACAACTCGGAGGATGTATCCTCAAGCGAAATATCGTACGATATTCTCCAAAATAACCTTATGATAACCTTAGGATTACGCTTCTAATAAAGCGCGGATTTTTTTGAGTCGTTACAAGAAACAAGCCGTTTTTTTGCTACTTTTGCATTTTGAAAATAATGGTTGTCTTTATAAAAATGCTTCAAAGTTAATGGCAAAAGAAAAGACCAAAGAATCCGTACCGGAAGTTTTTATGAACCCGAAGACCGATTTTGGGTTCAAGAAAGTATTGGGGAACGAGTTGCTGCTGAAGCATTGCCCGAAAAAATTACGAGTATCGAATATCTTTCATTAGAGCAGCTGGGCATTATAAAAGAAAACAGGGAAGCGATTTACGATATTTACGTAAAAACAACGAGCGGAAAACGGTACATTGTGGAGGTGCTGGTCTCAAGACAGCAACATTTTTGTGGAAAGGATGCGGCTGTATGCAAGTTACTCGTTCATCTATCAGGCGCCGAAAGATAAAACAACCACCAACGCAAAAGGCGAAAAAGTAAAGTTGCTAAGCTACGATGTAGCCGGCGTATATGTTATAGCGATTCAAGCTTATAAAAAGTTTGTACATGGCAAATTTGAGCATTAAAAAGATTGCCGAATATACCGGTTTGTCAGAGGAATGGATACACACAAATAGTTAATTTGAAACAAAACTTGCAAGGCAAATTTATCTTTAGCGTCTCAAAAATAGACAATAGCGTAAAAAGATTTATAATGAAAAAAATTCTTACCATTACGGCCTCGTGCCTTATAAGCGTTGGCGCGTTGGCGCAAATGCAGTTTACAAAAACGGCGCACGACTTTGGGCAAGTCCCCGAAACAGGCGGTAACATTACCTACCGGTTTGAATTTACCAACGTTGGTAAAGTTCCCGTTATCATCACCAACGTGGAGTCGTCGTGCGGCTGCACCACGCCGGAGTGGACAAAAGAACCCGTGCTGCCCGGGAAAAAGGGCTTCGTAAAGGCCATATTTGACCCAAAAGACCGTCCGGGAATTTTTGAGAAGGAAATTACCGTAACGACCAAAACGGAGCAGGTGAAGCTGGAAATTTCGGGCGAGGTGCTGCCCAAAGCCAAAGGCGTTGCCGACCTGTACCCCCGCGTAATCGGCACGCTGCGCCTCAAGTCGCTCAACATTCCGTTTGCCAACATTTACCACACCGCTACGGCAACCGATTCGCTGCCCGTCATCAACACCGGAAGCGCGGCGGTGCGCATCGCCTTTGAGAGCGTGCCGGCGCATCTCTCCGTAAGCGCCCGCCCGCAAACGCTCGGCGCGGGGGAAAAGGGAAGCATTGTTTGCACCTACCACGCGGCAAAAAAGAACGACTGGGGCTACGTTACCGACAAGGTGAGCCTTACGCTCAACGGCGCGGGCGGCAAGGGCAGCGAGCTTGTTGTGAGCGCCAGCATCGACGAAGATTTTTCGGGGCTGAAGGGCGAGCAGCTTGCCAACGCTCCGGCGGCAAAGTTTGCCCTGCGCAGGGTGGACTTGGGGAGCGTGGCCGGCGGCGAAAGCAAGGAGTTCTCCATTGCCGTTACCAACGAGGGGAAGAGCGACTTGCTGCTGCGCAAAGCCTCCTCCGCTTGCGACTGCATCACGCTTGCCGCCGATAACCCGAAAAGCGTCAAAGCGGGGCAGACGACGGAGCTAAAAGCCACGTTCAACGCGGGAAAGCTGAAAGGAAAAATAAGCAAAAACGTAACCGTTATTACCAACGCTCCCAGGCAACCGAGCGTAACGATTGGAGTTTCGGCTGCCGTGAATTAGCTGCGCGTTGCCTTCCCCGAGTTTTTTACCACCCATTTTCTTGCATTTACAAAGGCCTCTATCCACGGCGTAACTTCGTCGGAGCGGTTGAGTGTGGGGATGTAGGCGCACGTCCAGGGATGGATGGCGCGCTCGGGGTGCGGCATCATGGCGAGGTGTCGCCCGTCGGCGGAGCAAATGCCGGCTACGGCGTTCGGCGAGCCGTTGGGGTTGGCGGGGTACGCATCGTAGGCGTAGCGCAGCGCCACGTTGTACTTGTCCGCGCCCAGCGGCAGCTCAAACTTACCCTCGCCGTGCGCCACCCAAATGCCCAGCGTAGCGCCGCCCAGCGAGCCAAGCATCACCGAGTTGCTTTGCGGAATTTCAACGCCTGTAAACCCGCTCTCGAACTTGCACGAGTCGTTGCGCAGCAGGCGCGGCTTTTGCTTGTCGTTGGGCGTGATGAGCCCCAGCTCCACCATGAGCTGGCAGCCGTTGCAAATGCCCAAGCTTAGCGTGTCGGGTCGGGCGTAGAAATTTTCCAGCGCCTGCCTTGCTTTGGGGTTGTAGAGAAACGCGCCAGCCCAGCCCTTTGCAGACCCCAGCACGTCGGAGTTTGCAAAACCGCCGACAAATACCACCACATTCACATCCTCCAGCGTTTCGATACCCGAAACGAGGTCGGTCATGTGCACATCCTTTACGTCGAAGCCTGCGAGGTGCAGCGCCCACGCCGTTTCGCGCTCGCACTGGCAGCCTTTTTCGCGAATGGTGGCGGCGCGTATCCCCGACGCTGTGCGGCGGTGAGGGTCGATACCGTATTCGGCGAATGTGCCCGTAAAATGCTGCGGAAAGCGGTAGCGTATGGGCTGGTTTTTGTAGTTTTCAAATCTTGCCTTTGCCTGCTGTTCGCCGCTCTGCCTGCGGTCGAGCAGGTACGAAGGCTTGTACCACACGTCGCGCAGCTCGTCAATGTCGAGCTTGTACTTTTGCCCGTTGTGGAACAGCCGTACCGTTCGCGCCTGCGTCGGGCAGCCGATGGCCACCGCCTCAACGCCGTAGCTGTGCAGCATTTCCTTTACCCGGACAGCATCCTGCACTTGCAGCACCAGCGCGGGGTTTTCGGCAAACAACGCCGTATTCAGCGCACCGAGCGGGGTGAGGTCAACCTCAAGCCCGCCCTCAAGGTTGGCAAAGGTCATTTCGAGCAGCGTGGTAGCAAGCCCTCCGGACGAAACGTCGTGCCCGGCAAGCGCCAGCCCTTTCTCCACCAGCGTCTGCACGGCGGTAAACGCTGCGGCAAAGTAGGCGGCGTTGGCCACGTCTGGGGCAGCTCCGCCCTGCTCGCCGAGCGCCTGCGCCGCGCTGCTGCCTCCCAGCGTAAGCGCCGTTCTGGACATGTTGATGTAGAGGAGCGTGCTGCCCAAGCTGGGGTCGAGCGTCGGGCTGACCACCTTGCGAACGTCGCTCACCTCGCCCACGGCAGAGATGATGACCGTGCCGGGCGCGTAAACCTTTTTCCCGTCGGGGTATTTTTGGGTCATGGAGAGCGAATCCTTTCCTGTGGGTATGTTTATCCCCAGCGCCTGCGCAAAATCGCTTGCCGCCTTTACCGCGCTGTACAGGCGCGCATCTTCACCCTCGTTTTTGCAGGGCCACATCCAGTTGGCGCTCAGCGAAACGCCGGACAGCCCCCCCTCAATGTGCGCCCAAACGAGGTTGGTCAGCGCCTCGGCGATAGCCAGCCGCGAGCCTGCCTCCGCGCTGATGAGCGCCGCGGCGGGGGCGTGCCCAATGGAGGTGGCAACGCCTCTCTTGCCCTGATAGTCGAGCGCAACCACGCCAAGATTGTTGAGCGGAAGCTGTATTTCGCCCGCGCATTGCTGCATGGCAACGCGACCCGTTACCGAGCGGTCAACCTTGTTGGTGAGCCAGTCTTTGCAGCCCACCGCCTCAAGCTTCAGCACCTCCGGAAGGAGCTCTTCAAAGGAAATTGTTGGAAACATAGCTACTAAATTGAGAGTTGAGAATTTGCAATTTCGGCAATTCGGCGGTGCGAAGGTACAAAACTTGCCGAACAAAAACAAAAGCGAGGAAAGGCGGCTAATTTTGAGGCGCTATTTACTTCAACGTAAATAACCCCGTGCAAGCCGCAGCGCGAACCGTCCTCTACGCAGGTTGTCGGGTCAATACGTATAAAATTGCAGGTAGTGAGATTATTGCAATGCCGAAAGCCATCAAGTCATTTAACAACAATTTGATTTTAAGACGATTATGATATTTTGAATACGTTGACGTTGGCCAATTGCGCTGATTTTGCTCTTTTGAGTTTTCGTTGTATCTTTACGGCTATTTTTGCAAAACCATTTTTAGACGAAATAAATCATACAGAATAGTCATGTTCATTAATGCAGCCGGCTACTACATTCCCCCTAAAAGAGTACCTAATGATTATTTTTTGACTGTAAACGGGCTTACCGACGAGTGGATTTTTCAGCGAACCGGCATCAAAACCCGCGCATGGGCAACCGAACAGGAAACCATTGACTACATGTGCATCGAGGCGGTGAAGAATGCTTTGCCTCAGCTCCCGTACAGCCTTATCGACGTTGATTTGATAGTGTTTGCTTCCTACTCTCCGGCGGATACGGTGGCTACTACGGCGCATATTGTGCAGCGCGAGTTTGGCATGAACAGGGCTAAGGCATTTTTCGTATCTTCGGCATGTTCGTCGGCAATGAACGCTATGGAAATTATTGAGATGTTTTTTGTTGGCGGAAAAGCGTCGAAAGCGTTGCTCCTTTCGGCGGACAGAAATACCAGCTACTACAACCCGCAAGACCCCAAAGTCGGCCACCTGTGGGGCGACGCTGCCGCCGCGTTTTTCTTTTCCAAAGCGCGCGCGCGCACCAACGAGCCTCAAGTTACGGACATCGTTACGCACGGGCTGGGGCACGTGGGCAAAGGCAAAGAAGGCGTTTACCTTGAGCCAAGAAAAGAGGGCATACAAATGCACAACGGCAAGGATGTATTCATACACGGCTGCTCCTACATTGCCAGCTGCGTGCAAGAAATTACCGCAAGAAACGGTTACTCCGTTGCCGACCTCGCCTACTTCATTTCGCACCAAGCCAACATGCGCATTGTGAACCACGTGGTCAACGAGCTGGGTATCCCCAAAGAGAAATCGCTGTGCAACATTAGCGAGCTGGGCAACACAGGCTCTGTGAGCTCCATGCTCATTCTTGCCCAAAACTACGGCCGCTTCCGCCCCGGCGACCTGATTTGCATTTCGGTGTTTGGCGGCGGGTACTCCGCCGGCGCTTGCCTGATAAAATTCAGCTGAGTGGCGCAGGCTACGCCGTCCCCAAAGCTTTGATAGCGTCCCAAACGGGTTGTTTTAGCGCGCAGGCGGCGCAGGTTAGCGCAGATTTTATTCATTATCTCCAGCTGCGTAAATCCGTGCCGTCCGTGTGCCGACATGCAGCATCGGGCGCTGTGCATCGGACGATACTATTTCAAGTCGGGATTATTTTTCAGCGCCGCTTTAATGCGTCCAACGGATTTAAGCCCTGACCGAAATTTTACGCAGCTGTTTTTCTGCCCACGAATTGCGCAAGTTAGCGTAGCGGACTGCGTCGAGCTAAAGCTTTGCGGACAAGCCCTGACCGCCTGACCGGTTTTCAAGCCCCGTCAGGTTTTTAGAGAGCCCTCCTGCATTGCGCAAACTTTGCAGAGATTTTTACCCATCCATATATAAAATTCAAATTTTTCATGTAATTTTGTTCGCTAAGTTAGTAAGGCGTTTGCGCTTCGGTTATGCTGGCGCAAGCAAGGTTGTAGCTCGTTAAAGCCTGACAGCTCACGGGCTGCTAATTTTTTTAATGTGCAAAAAAATGAAAGCATTTATTTTAAAGGTTGCATCAGGGTCGGCGGCGGCGGCGCTTGCTGCCACGCTTGCGGCAGGGATGGGGTGTACGTCCGCTGCGCCCGAAAAAGAGGCGGTGCAGCCGCTGAAAGTTTCGGACAACCGTCGCTTTCTGGTTACCAAAGATGGGAAACCTTTCTTTTGGCTTGGCGATACGGGGTGGCTGCTGCACAAGCTCGACCGCGAGCAAACCGAACGCTACATGGAAGACCGACGCGCTAAAGGTTTCAACGTGATACAAACCTCCGTGCTGCATAGCCTGAACGTAAAAAACGTGTATGGCGATAAGGCGGTTGCCGACATGGACGCCTCAAAGCCGCTGCTGACCGAAGGCTGCGACCCCGGCGACTCCCTTCAGTACGATTACTGGGACCACGTGGATTACGCCATAGACGTTGCCGCGCAAAAGGGAATGTACGTGGCCATTGTGGCAGTGTGGGGCACAAATGTGAAAAACGGGCTGGTAAGCCGCGAGCAAGCCGCCGCATACGCAACGTTTCTGGGCGAACGCTACGCCGACTGCACCAACGTTATCTGGATAAACGGGGGCGACGTGGTGGGGGCGGATTCGTCCGAAACATGGGGCATTATCGGCAACACGCTGCGGGAATATGCGCCCAAACACCTGATTACTTTCCACCCGTTTGGACGCTCGCGCTCTTCGGAGTGGTTTCATACCGCGCCGTGGCTGGACTTCAACATGGTGCAGTCGGGGCATAGAACATACGGGCAAGACCCCAACGGCATTGGTCAGGACACGTGGCGGCATATCACCGTTGACTATAGCCTCACCCCCACCAAGCCCACCATAGACGGCGAGCCTTCCTACGAAAATATTCCGCATGGCTTGCACGATTGGCATTTGGAGCGGTACAGGCATTTGCGCCCAAAGGATTACTCTCCCGCAGCGTCGCAACCGCTGTGGCAAGCCGACGACGTGCGGCGCTACGCCTACTGGTCGGTGTTTGCCGGCGGCATGGGGTTTACCTACGGGCACAACTCCGTCATGCAGATGCTCCTGCCCGGCGATAGCCTGCCCGGTGCGTACGGCGCGACCATGCTCTGGACGGATGCGCTCAACGCCGAAGGCGCTTTGCAAATGCAACACCTCAAAAACCTGATGCTCTCCCGGCCATTCCTTGAGCGAACGCCGGACTCCTCGCTTGTCGCCAATCAGGGCGAAAGGTACGACCACATTCAGGCTACGCGCGGCAAGGCATACGCCTTGCTCTACACCTTCAACGGGCGCGAAGTGCAGGTCAACATGGGGAAAATAGACGGGCGCGAGGTGAAAGTATCGTGGTACAACCCGCGCAACGGGGAGCTCACGGAGGTTGGCCGCGTAAAAAACGAAGGCGTTGCCGCCTTTACGCCCCCATCGCCTGAGGTGAGGAATGGAAACGATTGGACGCTGATTCTGGACGGCATTTGAAATTAGCTTGGGAGGAAATAATGGCCGATTTGCGCCGAGCTCCGCCGATTTTTTAGCCGGTCAATAGCGATTAATAATATCAAAAACATGCAACAATGAAAAAAATACTGTGTATTGCCTTAGGTGCGCTGCTATTAGCGTCGTGTGGCAAGAGAAAAGAGGCGTACCTGTTTACCTCGTTTCACGAACCTGCAACCGACGGCCTGCGCCTGCTGTACAGCGAAGACGGTCTCACGTGGACGGAGTCGGGGTGTACCTTGCTGCCGCCGGGCGTTGGCAGCAAGGTTATGCGCGACCCCTCGATTGCGCGGGGAAAGGACGGCGTTTTTCACGCCGTGTGGACAAGCGGGTGGCGCGGCGACAAGGGTTTTGGCTACGCAAGCTCCACAAACCTTGTGGAGTGGAGCGAACAGCGTTACGTAGAGGTCATGGCGCACGAACCCGAAGCGGTGAACGTATGGGCGCCCGAGCTCTTTTACGACGACGAAGCCGAGCAGTTTATCATCGTTTGGGCTACCACTGTTCCTTTCCGCTTTGAGAAAGGCATAGAGGAGGAAAACAATAACCACCGCCTGTACTACGTTACCACCAAAGATTTTGTAACGTTTTCGGAGGCGAAGCTTTTTCTCGACCCCGGATTTAGCGTAATAGACGCCGTAATTGTGAAGCGCGCCAAAAACAGCTACGCGCTGGTGATGAAAGACAATACCCGCCCTAACCGCAACCTCCGCGTGGCGTTTGCAAGCCACCCGCTGGGCGCGTACAGCGCCGCTTCCGAAACGTTTACCCCGCAATTTACCGAAGGCCCTTCGGTGGTAGCGCTGGGCGACTACTACTACATATACTACGACGCTTACCGCGAGTACGCTTACGGCGCTGTCAAAACGCGCGATTTCGTTACCTTTACGGATGCGGCTTCCGAAGTATCAGTACCCAAAGGGCACAAGCACGGCACTATTTTCAAAGCCGACGCCGGCATAGTGGAGCAGCTGAAAAATTTCTGCGCACAGCAGGCGCAAAAAGAGAACGCTCGGTAACCAATCATAAAAACCCCAACCATGACGATGCCTGCCAACCTTTTACGTTACCGCTACAGATGGCTCTGCGCCGTTGCCGTTGCCCTTTGCGCACCGGCGCGCGCGCTGGAGGTGGAAAAAACCGCCTGCGAAATGCAGGAAAACCCGCTTGGCGTGGCGTTGAGTCAGGTGCGTTTCGGCTGGCAGCTCCTCTCCGAAGCGCAAGGCGACAGGCAAACGGCTTACCGAATCATTGTTGCATCGGGCAAGGCAAACATTGACAAAAATGTTGGCGATATGTGGGACAGCCGTCAGGTAAAGTCGCCGCAAAGCCACCTCGTGAGCTACGGCGGAAAAAGCCTCAGCCCGGGGGCGCGTTACTACTGGAAAGTGATGGCGTGGGACGTATCCGGGCAGCCGTCGGCGTGGAGCCGCGCCGCCACGTTTGACGTTGCGCCCGCCATTCGCGATTTAAACGTCCGGTGGATAGGCGCTATCAGAAAGTCCGACAGCGGGCTGCCTGTGGGACGCGCCTACAACCCGCCCTACAAAAAGCATGGCTACGATACGCTGTTCGCTAAAGTGGATACGCTGGCAAGGCGAAGCATCATGCTGCGCAAAACTTTCGCCGTAAGCAAGGCAGTGCGGCGGGCTATGGTGTACGCCTCCGGTCTGGGGCACTATGAGCTTAGCCTCAACGGAAAAAAAGTAGGGGAGAGCGTCCTGTCGCCCCTGTGGAGCGATTACGGCAAAACGATTTACTACAACAGCTACGATGTGGGGACGCTGCTCGTGCCTAACCTCAACGCCGTAGGGGTAATGCTGGGAAATGGCTTCTACAACTGCTCGGAAAACAGCCGCTACCGCAAGCTCATGCGCACCTACGGACCTCCCACACTGTTTTTTCGCATGGAGGTGGAGTACGCCGACGGCGCAACGCTAACGGTTGTATCCGACAACTCGTGGAGGTACGCCCCAAGCCCCATCACCTTCAACAGCATTTACGGAGGCGAGGACTACAACGCCAACCTTGAGCAGCCGGGATGGGACACGCCCGAATTTGACGACAGCCGCTGGCTACCCGCCGTAGTGCAGGAAAATCCTTCCGGCAAGCTCAGACCGCAGGCAGCGCCCGGCGTGAAGGTCATGCAGCAGCATGGCATACGCCGAATTGTACGGCAAAAAAACGATACGCTCGTGCTGGATATGGGGCAAAACCTTGCGGGATACCCCACCATCAAGGTGCAGGGGAAAAAAGGGCAGGTTGTGCGGATATACCCCGCCGAAAGCCTGACGCAGGACAGCCTCGCAAGCCAGCGGCACACCGGCAGCCCATACTACTTTGAGTACACCCTGCGCGGCGGCGGCGTGGAGGAGTGGACGCCGCGCTTTTCGTACTACGGATACCGCTACTTGCAGGTAGCGAATGTGGCCGCAGGCGCAGACAGTAGCGGCGGAAAACCTTTGCTGGTAGATGCTGTTTCCAACTTTATCCACAGCAATGTTGCCGCCGCAGGCGAGTTTGAGTGCTCCGGCAACGTTCTCAACGGTGCGCACAGGCTCATCGTCAACGCCGTCAAGAGCAACATGCAGGCAGTGTTCACCGATTGCCCGCACCGCGAAAAGCTGGGATGGCTGGAGCAGGTGCACCTCAACGGACCCGGGCTGATTTTTGGGAATAACCTTGCGCAGTACATTCCCAAAATCATGCAGGACATTGCCGACGGGCAGCGCCCAAACGGATTAGTGCCGAACATTGTCCCCGAGTACACCACTTTTGACGAGTACAGCGAAGATTTTTCCGACTCCCCCGAGTGGGGCGCAGCGGCTGTTATCCTGCCGCAGATGTACTACCTGTACTACGGCGACAGCACGCTCATTGAGCGCTACTTTGACGTAATGGAGCGCTACGTAAGCTACCTCGGCAGCCGCGCAAGCGAAAATATCGTATCGCACGGCCTGGGCGACTGGTACGATTACGGCGATTTTCCTTCCGGATTTTCCCGCAATACGCCCGTAGCCCTCTCCGCAACGGCGCACTACTACTACATGGCAGTCATCATGGCGCAGGCGGCCGACCTCCTCCGCAAAGAGAGTAGCCGGGAAAAGTACCGCGCTTTGGCAGAAAATATCCGCTGGGCGTTCAACAGCAAGTTCTTTGACGTCGATAGCAGGCAGTACGGCTCCGGGAGCCAAGCTTCCAACGCGCTGCCTTTGTTTATGGGCATTGTAGAGCCAAAGTACCGGCAGGCTGTGCTGGACAACCTGATAAGGGATATTCGGGCGCGCGGCAACCGCCTTACCACAGGCGATGTGGGTAACCGCTACCTCTACCAGACGCTGGCGCAAAACGGCTACAACGACGTGATGTTTGCCCTGCACAACCACTACGAAGCCCCCGGATACGGTCTTCAGGTAAAGCTGGGGCTTACCACGCTCGCCGAGCAGTGGGACCCCCGCAACGGCTCGTCGCAAAACCACTTTATGATGGGGCAGCTCGAGGAGTGGCTTTTTTGCTCTTTGGCCGGCATAACCCCCGACGAGCAACGCCCGGGCTTTGCCCACTTCCGCGTTGCCCCTGCGCCCGTTGACGGCATAACCGGCGTTGCAGCGTCATACGCATCCCCTTACGGCAACGTGGCGGTGCAGTGGACAAGCGTAGATACCGGATTTACCCTCGTCCTCACAGTGCCCGTAAACGCCACAGCGTCCGTCGTCCTGCCCTTCCCGCGTGAAGCCTGCATCCTCGCGGCCGACGGGCAGCCCGAAAACGCCGACGGGGAAAATGAAAAAATGTTGAGCGAAAACCTCCTGACGGCAGGCTCGGGGAAATACACGTTCACCTGCAAGAAAAAAACGGCTGACAATGGTCAGCGGCTGCTCACTAATTATTAACCATAAAAAGCATTAAAGTAATGTTTGATGAACAAAAGAGTATAGACGTAGAGCTCTATGACTTGGATATTGTTGACAAAAAAGACGACCACTTTGGCCGCGTAGTACCCGCCGGCGTGCTCAGGGAAGACGATTTGATACGCATTGCAGCGTCGCGGCGTACCGACCTTAGCCCCGAAACGCTCCGCGCCTCAGTAGACCTCCTCAAGGAAGTTGCCGTAGAAAACCTCCTCAACGGGGCTTCGGTTGGCTTTGGGCTGGGATTTTTTTACCTCGACGTAAAGGGCGTATTCACGGGCAGCTACTCCAAGTGGAACGCCGGCAAGCACAGCTTGATGGCGAAAGCTGCGCCCGGCGTCGAGCTGCAAAGTATCGCAAAGGATATTCAGGGAAACGTGCTGGGCATGTCGAATAGCCCGATAATTCACGCCATTTTCGACGCTGCGTCGGGCGAGGAGAATACGCGCCTTACCGCCAACGGAAGCGTAACCATCACCGGCAGCAAAATTAAGATTGTCGGCGACCACTCCGTGAGCGGCGTTACCCTTGCCTACGCAAGCAAGGATGGGTTTTTCCGTATTCCCTCTACCGACATGCTGCTCAACGACCCCTCAAAGATAACCTTTATTGTGCCCCCTCTGCCGGCGGGCGCTTACCGGTTGAGCCTCACAACGCAGTACTGTAGCGAAAGCAGGACGTACAAAGAACCGCGCACTTGCACTTTTTACTACCCGTTGACCCTCTCGTAGCTAATGGAGTGTATATAGCTTCCAATAAATAATTACAATTTGCAGAGACTTTGTTGCAACGAGAACTTGAGGGAAAAATTTAAATTCTAAATTGGCTGATGCCGTGTAAGTCCCGCAGGGACGACACTTTATTAACCGTAGGCTTTAGCCTACGGCTAACGATAGCGCTCTCCTCTTAAGTCCCGCAGGGACGACACTTGATTAACCGTAGGCTTTAGCCTACGGTAACGATAGCGCTCTCCTCTTAAGTCCCGCAGGGACGACACTTGCTGTCGCTCCCAAAGCGTCGTCTCTGCGGGGCTTTGCGTAGCAAGAGCCACTTCATTTTTACCCATTACCCC
>JAITAP010000160.1 GCA_031284065.1 Prevotellaceae bacterium | reverse complement strand
ATCGCGCCGATGATAAGCGAGGCTGTCCAAAACTTTTTCCCGCTCAAAGCGGTGAGCAAGTACCCGCGCCAGCCCAATTCTTCGCCCAAAGCAAAAAAAGCGTTTATGGTGCAGCCGGCAACAATTGCGCTAACCAGCTGGATTGCCAAGTAGTAAATTGGCGAAAATTCTGATAGCTGTTGCTGTGCCTGTTCTGCCTGTTCCGCCGGTAGCTTGGAAAGCAATCCGTCGTAAGTTACCGAAAAGCTGGTACCCGAAAAAAGCAGATTTACGCCCATCGCCAAAAAGCTTAACACTATCGGTGTGAGTAGGGCTATCAAAAACCATCGGTTAAATTTGAACGAAATTTTTAGCGGCTGCGCAATTGGCTTTTTGTGTATTTTTTGCAGCGCAATGGCGCAGGCAGCCGGAATAAGCATGTAAGCCGATGCAAAAACCGTGTAGCCCAAACCCTCTGTACTTCTCATTCCGAGCCAAACGGCAATTCCCGCCACCACCCAGCTCACGAGGCATACGAAAACGATAAATTGCTGATAATTTTTCATGTTTTTCCGGTTTACATTAAGTAACTACCGTAAGTATGGTACCTAAAATCCATAATAATTATTCTCCGTTCTTAACTCTTAGCTTTTAACTTTTAGTTTTTAGTTTTTAGTTTTTAACTTTTAACTCTCACGGTATTCTTCTCAAGACCGTCAGCCTCAGGAGCAGCTCAAGCAGCAGGCACCCCAGCGCCAGCAGGGCAAAGGGCGTGTACTCTTCCTTGTGGCGTATGAGCGAATCAACTTCGACCTTGTCGCGCTCCAGCTTGTTTATTTCCCCGTAAATTTCGAGCAGCTTGGTGTTGCTTGTGGCGCGGAAATACCGTCCGTCGGTCATTTCGGCAATTTTGCGCAGCATATCCTCATCTATTTCCACCGGCACCTGTTGCAGCTGTATGCCAAAAGGCGTCATGGCAGGGTAGGGGGCTGTGCCGATAGTGCCAATGCCGATGGTGTAAACCCGTATGCCGTATGTTTTGGCAATTTCTGCGGCGGTTAGCGGCGCCACCTCTCCGCGATTGTTCACGCCGTCGGTGAGCAGTATCACCACGCGGCTAACCGATTTGCTGTCCTTGAGGCGGGCTACTGCGGTTGCCAGCCCGTTGCCAATGGCCGTGCCATCCTCAATCATTCCGCACTCCACGTCCTTCATCAGGTTGATGAGCGTGATGCGGTCGGTGGTGAGCGGGCACTGCGTAAAGCTTTCGCCGGCAAACACCACCAGCCCGATGCGGTCGTTGGCGCGGTCGGCAATGAACTGTGTGCCGATGTCCTTTGCGGCTTGCAGGCGGTCGGGGGTAAAATCGCGGGCTAACATGCTGCCCGATATGTCGAGCGCAATAACGATGTCAATTCCTTCGGTGTAAATGCTCTCCGACTTGGTGGTTGATTGCGGCCGCGCAAGCGCAGCGAAAATGCACGCAAGCGCCACGCAGCACAAGCCAAAGGGCACGTGTTGCAGGTAGTAGCGCAGCCCTTTTTTTACGCCAAGCAACCCGCCGATGCTCGATATTTGCAGCGTTGCCCTGCGCCGGTTGCTCACAAAGACGTACCACGCCGCCAGCAGCGGAATCAGCAGCAGCAGCCACAAAAATTTGGGATGTGCAAAAATTATATCATTGAATCCGTACACGTCTAATTACGATTTTAAGGTTATTCTTCAAATTCGATTACTGTTTTTTTCTGTATTTTGTCGTTCGCCCCGCCCCGCTTGATTCTACTGTTTCTTCGTCCAGCAGCCGCTTCAGGTCGCGGCTGGCGGTTGCCTGCGAAATGCCCTTGTTGACGCTCATATACTCCTTTCGGTCAAACCAGCCATTCAGCGCAGATAGCGCGCGCTTTGCCCGCTTGCCGTAGTCCTCAGCGGAGGCTTTGGCCTCCTTCACCGTTTTTTGCAGCGAGTTGCTGATAGCGTCCAGCATGAGCTCAATAAAAACGGTGGAGCTGCCTGTGCTGTCCGCAATTGCCAGCGCCTTGTAGTACTCGTTTTGCCGGTTGCGTATGGCTTCTTCTACCGGCACATACTCAAATATGGGGTTTACGTTCATCAAAAGCCTTGTTTGCCAGTACCTCCCCATGCGACCGTTGCCGTCCTCAAAGGGGTGGATAAATTCCACCTCGTAGTGAAAAACGCAACTTTTGATAACGTCCAAATCCTCATCGTGCCTAACGTAGTCAAACAAATCCCGCATCAGGGCAGGTACGCTGTCGTGTGGCGGCGCAACGTGGCTGATGTTTTTCCCTGCCAAAATGCCGACTTCCTTTTTCCGAAACGCGCCGGAGTGTTCCACCAGCCCCGACATAAGCGCGTGGTGGGCTTTGAGAAAATCATCTACCGAAAACGGGTCGAGCTCACTCAGCAGCCCGTAGGCGTGGATTGCGTTTTGCACTTCTGCAATATCTTTTTTAGGCCCCACAACGCGCTTGCCCTCAACCATTGCCGTAATGCCCTCAACGCTTAGCGTATTGCCCTCTATTGCCAGCGACGAATGAATGGTTTTGATGCGATTTTGCTTTCGCAGCCTTGCCTCCGGCTTTACCGGCAAGATACCTTTGCTAATCCCCAACGTTTCGGTTATTTGCCCGTACAGGGCAAGTATTTTATTGGTAATGCTATGCGGTGACTTCATAGTGTCATGATAGTATCATTTGATACCATTTTCGGCGTTACGTTCAACTTTTATACGTGCCACTCCTCGCCGAATAGCAGCGCTTCGTAAGCAAGCGGATTGTTTGTATTAAAATCCTTTTCCCGAAAGGGGGTGAGGCTCAACGCGGCTGTCCACGTAGCGCGTCAGCTTTAGCAGCTCCACTTGCCGTTGAATGTGGTTGTCGTAATCGTCAGCTTTTGCGCCTGTCAGCCCTCAGCTTTCGTCGGCTCTACCGGTTGCTCCAGCTTTGTTTTTTCAACAAACTGTTGCGTGAGGTTAAAGCAGCTTTCGTTTTCGTCGGGGGGCGGCACAAACTTGGCAAATTTCACCAAATCGGAGGTGTAAAACACTTCGCGCAAAGCGTCCAGACGCTCTTTGGAGCAAAGGTTGTTCAGCTCAACGTCGCGCAAAATCTCCTCCGAAGTATTCTCCATAGCCTGAATGTTGTACCTGTCCTCAATGTACACGCGAATAATTTCGGATATTCGGGTGTGATACTCTTTCACCCGCCCCTGCTGCCACAGCTGCTCGCCCTTGAGCTTGCTCAGCGCTCTAAAGGCAATGATGTGGGCAGGCTCCTTGGGCTTCGGCTTGAAGAATAGGGGACGGTTTGCGTTCCGTCGGCTGATGTAGTAAACGGCAAACGCAATGAGCGCAAGCAGCAAAATTCCTCCGCCCACGTACGGCGCAGCCTCCGCAATTGTAACGGGGTACTGCACCGGCGGCTTAATGTCGTTGGGCGTAAACGTGCTGTCCATTGGCGGCAGCGCCACCTTTAGCGTAAGCTCGTTGGAGGCAAACGTATCCACCGCCGCGCCCCGGTTGAGGGCGAGCATGATTTTCGGCAGCGTGTACACGATGCCGCCGTCAAAGGAGGTGAGCGTATATTTGCGCTGCACGTCCACCCTATCCTCCTTTTTTTCGTTGCGCAGCGTATCTACCCCTGACGTTTTTACAATCTCTATGCCCGGCATGAGCGTATCGCCCAGCGCGGGGAACGAGAACCGGATAGACTTGCTGTACGAAACCTGTAGCGTCATATCCACCTGATCGCCCACAAGAATACTATCCCTGTCGAGGCTCAGCTTGATGAGGATGTCATCCTGCGCCGGTGCGAGCTGCGCTCCGGCCAACGCCACGAGCAGCAGTATGGTTTTACGTGTAAATTTCATAGCAAAGTAGCCGATAGCGCCGATTTACGGCTGGTTTTTTGTGCAATATATTTGTCCATGATAAAATGCGTAACTTCTAATTCCCACTATTTTTCCATCGCTCCAGACGGCTCATACCACGTGTAAGCAACCATGCCATAAGCCTGTTATAGCCGTTTTCCACCATTTTGCGACGGCAAAATTCCTGAAACTCACCCACTGTCATTTCGCCGCATGTAAATTTACCGTTTTGGTAGCAATAGCTGCAATATGTTTCGTTTTGTGTTCCGTCGGCGTTTGTTCCGCCTCCTTGCGGGTCTTTGCTTATAGGCATTCCGCAGCTCTGGCAGAATTTATTTGTTTTACTCATGATTATAGTAGTTTTGTCATTAGCCATTAATTTCACCGCTTCTTAAAGAGCGTAATCAGCGGCCTTACGTAGTCCTCGCCGGTGCTGATGCTCACGTTGTCCACCTTGCACTTTGAGAGCGTTTGCAGCGTAGCCTGCTCGGTGGTTTTCCACCAGCTTTCGTAGCGGCTGCGCACGCTTTGGGAGGCGGTATCCACCCAGAGCTTTTGGTTGCTTTCGGCGTCCAGCAGCTCCACAATGCCCACGTTGGGCAGGCTGGCCTCGCGGTGGTCGTACGTGCGGATAACGCCAATATCGTGCTTGTTGGCGGCAATTTTCAGCGCGCTTTCGCACCTTACCGCGCCTTCCGGCGAAAAATCCATCATGTCGCTCAGCACAAACGCCGAGCAGCGTTTTTTTATGGCGTTGGTCAGGAAGCGCAGGGCTTCCGAAACGTCGGTTTGCTTGCTCTGCGGCCGTAGCTCCAGCAGCTCGCGGATGATGCGCAGCGTGTGCGACCGTCCTTTCTTGGGCGGGATAAACTTTTCGATTTTGTCGCTGAAAAAGATAACGCCGACCTTGTCGTTGTTCATGCCCGCCGAAAACGAGAGCACGGCGGAGATTTCGGTTATCAGGTCTTTCTTGAGCCTGTCGGTAGTGCCGAACAGCCGCGACCCGCTCACGTCCACCAGCAGCATGACGGTGAGCTCGCGCTCCTCCTCAAACACCTTTACGAACGGCGTGCCGTGCCGCGCGGTTACGTTCCAGTCGATGTTGCGAATTTCGTCGCCGTACTGGTACTCGCGCACCTCGCTAAACGCCATGCCGCGCCCCTTGAAAGCGCTGTGGTATTCGCCTGCGAATATCTGCTTGGACAAGCCTCGCGACTTAATCTCAATCTTCCGAACCTTTTTTAAAAGCTCTGTCGTATTTGTCGTATGTGCCATTTTCTTAGTTTTTAGAGTGTAGAAGCTTGCGCCGACAATTCGGAGTTGTATATCTAAGCTCTAATATCTAAACTCTAATTCCTACGGTACTTCCACAGCGTTGAGCACCTGCGTTATAATATCCTCGCCGGTTACGTTTTCGGCTTCCGCCTCGTAGGTAAGCCCAATGCGGTGGCGGAGCACGTCGTAGCTCACGGCGCGAACGTCTTCGGGAATCACGTACCCGCGCCGCTTGATGAAGGCGTATGCTTTTGCGGCAAGCGACAGGCTGATGCTGGCGCGCGGCGAGCCGCCGTAGCTGATAAGCCCCTTGAGGTTGCCCAGCTTGTAGTCTTCCGGCGTGCGCGTGGCGTAAACGATGTCCACAATGTAGCGCTCAATTTTTTCGTCCATGTACACTTCGCGCACCACCTGACGCGCCTTTACAATGTCTTCGGGCTTTAGCACGCGCGAGGGCTTGGGAAATTCGCCCGTTACGTTCTGCCGGATGATGAGCTTTTCCTCCTCCTTTTTGGGGTAGGAAATAACCACCTTGAGCAGGAAGCGGTCAACCTGCGCTTCGGGCAGCGGGTAGGTTCCCTCTTGCTCCAGCGGGTTTTGCGTTGCCATCACGAGGAATGGCTCGGGCAGCTTGTAGGTTTGGTCGCCAAGCGTAACCTGCCGCTCCTGCATGGCCTCGAGCAGGGCGCTCTGCACCTTTGCCGGCGACCGGTTGATTTCGTCTGCCAGAATGAAGTTGGCAAAAATGGGGCCTTGCTTCACCATAAACTCCTCTCTTTTTTGGCTGTAGATGAGCGTACCCAGCAGGTCGGCGGGGAGAAGGTCGGGGGTGAACTGTATGCGGCTGAACTTGGCGTCGATGGCGCACGCCAGCGTGTTGATGGCAAGCGTTTTTGCCAAGCCCGGAACGCCCTCAAGCAGCACGTGCCCGTTGCTTAGCAAGCCTATCAGCAGGTTTTCCGTAAGGCGCTTTTGGCCTACGATTACTTTTGACATTTCCATGCTCAAAATGTCAACAAAGCTGCTCTCCTTTTGGATTTTTTCGTTCAGCTCCTTGATGTTTACGTTTGTGCTCATAAGATTTTTGTGGTTTGGTTATACACCTAAAAATAAATTACAGTGGTTAGACAATTCGGCAACAATATTTGCGCATTAATTCCGTTCTACTGATGGCAAACTGCATTTTACCCTCAGCCTCGTAAGAGGAGCACAAAAGTCGAAATTAATGCCCATATAGGTAGTTAAGAATAGCTAAGAAAAACGAACGATTTTAAGAGGCCGAAAATTATTTAACGGAGAACTATTTTGCCTGCTGAAAAAATTACACAAAATTCTTTGCGTATTCAGCTTATGGTTGTTTTTTTGTTAATGGCTTGTCATTGCTTGCTGCCAAAAATATTCTCAAACGGCGTACGGTTTTTTATGGAGCGTCCCAACGTAATTTCGTCCGTGTACTCCAGCTCGTCGCCAAAGCCCACGCCGCGCGCCAGCGCGGAGATTAGCACCGGGTAGCCGTGCAGCTTTTTGTACAGGTAGTAGGCCGTCGTTTCGCCCTCCATAGTGGTGCTGAGCGCAACGATAACCTCCCTTACGCCGCCCGCAGCCACGCGCGCCGTCAGCTCCTCAAACGTCAGGTCGGAGGGGCCAACGCCGTCAATTGGCGAAATAATGCCGCCCAGCACGTGGTACACGCCGCTGTACTGACCCGTCCCCTCGATAGACATTACATCCTTGATATTTTCTACCACGCAAATGGCGCTGTGGTCGCGGCGCGGGTTGGCGCATACGCTGCACGTATCCTCATCGGAAATGTTGCTGCACACGCGGCATCTCTTCACCTCGTTGCGCAGCGTGATGAAAGAAGCGCCAAACCGCTCCACATGCTCGCGAGGCTGCTTGAGGAGGTGCAGCACAAGCCGCAGCGCAGTTTTGCGACCTACGCCCGGCAGCGACGACATTTCCTGTACGGCGTTCTCCAGCAAGCGAGAGGGTAACGATTGTATATCCATTTTTTTTAGAGTGTAGATATTAGAGTGTAGAGTTTAGAGTGGCTTTGTTGCAACGAAATAATAGCTCATGTTATGCAGGTTTATAATTTTTGATGGATTACAATTGTCCTCAATTCCCCGTAGGGGAATAATATCAACCGAGCGTAGCGAGCTCATGAACATCTTTAAAAAACACACAAGGTGAATAGTAGAAAATGGCTACCCTTTTCGCGGCAATAGCCCGTAGGGGCTTCAATAGCATCGCCATTTTCTATTATGCCCCCCTGCGGCGAAGCCAATTGTCGCATGTTTTTCTTTCGAGAGCTGCGGAACAGGGGTTGGCGATGCAAAAGTAGGCAAAAATTGCGTGGGTGCGTACCTTTGGCGTTACTTTTCCGCGGCTCTGCGATTAAAAATTTTGCTACCGGCACGCGCCGAAAGGCGCAAGCAGCGTATGCGACCACATTTTTTTTTAGAATTTGTCGCATAAATGACTTTGTTGCACGAGAGCACATTACTATATAAAACCTACGACAGCAAGTCCCGCAGGGACGACACTTGCTGTCGCCTCCAAAGTGTCGTCCCTGCGGGACTTACACGGCGTCAGCCAATTCAGAATTTAAATTTTTTCCTCAAGTTCTCGCTGCAACAAAGTCTTATTCCCCTACGGGGAACCGGAGCG
>JAITAP010000151.1 GCA_031284065.1 Prevotellaceae bacterium | reverse complement strand
TGCTCGCGCCTCTTCGTTAACAGTAATGGAATGCAAATCGGTATTTCGGAATCCGACGCCGCTCCCAGCGCAAGCGGGGCATGGCTAACCATTACGCCGGACGTTACGCACTTGGGCGTGGTGGAGTTTGATTTTGCATCGAAGCAGAGCAATTTATACGTATTTAGCGCATTTCCGGAAACACAGCCAAACGGCGGCTACGTAACCTCTGCCGCAGCCGCAAGCATTTCAAACATTGGCGCAGTGATGTTGCGACAGTACAACAAAAATCAGCGGGTTACTGTTGACGGTATCCGCATAGCCACCACGTGGGAGGAGGCGGTGGAAGAAGCAACCGTTCCGCCAACCTTTACGGAGCGTCCCGCTGTAGATACAGCGTTAATTATCGCTACAAAGGCCGCCATCAGGGTAAGCGCTGACGTTGTATCCACGCTGCACTACACGCTAAAAACCGCGCCGGTAGCCGACATTACCGCCGCCGACATAGCGTCCGACCCCGCCAAAGACAGCGTAACGGCCAACGCCAACCAAGATGTAACGGTATCGTTCAACGGGCTTACGATGGCAACAAAGTACTACGTTTACTTTACCGCGCAAAACAAGTATGGCTTTTCGGCGGTAGATTCCGCCGTGTTTACAACTCTTTCGACGATGGTGGCAAATCCGGGCTTTGAACGCTGGACGGGCACACAGCCCAACATGTGGACAATAGCTACCAAAGACGGAAAGGTTGTAAAGGATACCCTAATTGTGAGCGAGGGAAAATATTCGGCAAAAGTTGACGCACGCTTCGGCAGAGTGGACATGAGGCAAACGGTTTACGGAGTTGTGCCCGGACGACGTTACAAAATTTCCTTCCGGTACTATAGGGATGCTATTTTTATGGGCAACGGTATTCGCTTCTGGTCTAACTTTTGCAATGGCGCAACCGCTATCGAGGCGGACAGCATCCTGCATCGCTCCGGCTACCTGAAAGGCAATGGCGAAGCATGGACGCAATTTGTAATAGAAGACTACGCAGCGCCGGATAGCGCGGACAGCTTCAACTTTGAGGTGCGCACTATGGAGGACGGCACCGCCTACTTTGACGATTTTTGCTTCACCGAAGCGGACACCATGCCAAGCATTGGCGTTACGCCGGAAAGTCTTTTGCTCAGCGCAATTGCGGGTGAAAGCTCCTCGCAAAACGTACAAGTTACGACTACCAACATTTCGGGAACCCTCGCCGTGAGCATTAGCGGCGACAACGCCAGCTACTTTAGCGCACCGGCAACGCTGGCAAGCGGCGCAGCGCAAACGCTAACCGTTATCTACGCTCCCGGCGACAGCGGTAGCCACTCCGCTACGCTTACCATTGCCGGAGGGGGCATTACGCGCACGGTGACGCTCACGGGCACAGCCACCGTCAGCGATAACAGCAATAATGACCTGTCAAGCGCCATCACACCCATCAGCAGCATTTGCACCGGCGCAGAAAGCCCCTACGACGGAAAAAGGGTAACTATAGCGGGCATTGTAACCGCCGTTACGAAAAATAATAGCTTCTTTGTGCAGTCCGGCAGCGGAGCGGGGAGCGGAATTTATGCGTACCGCCGGGGCGACTTGGTGCAGGCAGGCGATAGCGTGCTGGTAACGGGTTGGATAGACGAGTTTAACAAGCGTACCGAAATCACGGTAAACGACGACGCCCATATTACCGTAGTATCAAGCGGGAACGCGCCTCCGCCGACAACGGCTATTACCGTCAACCAAATGGGCAAGGCGTACTACAGCGTGCTGCTCAGCGTCAGCAACGTGGAGGTGTCGAAGCACGCCACCGACGCTGCCAAGTACATGGTTGGCAGCAATGGCAACACTTTGGTGGTGGCGCAGGAAATTTCCGCTACGCAGCCGACGGCGGGCGTGGCTGTGAATATTACCGGAATAGGTTTTTACAACGCCGAAAACCAGCTGCTACCCCGCTCTGCGAGCGACGTGGAGATTGTAAAAGACGCTTCCACCGCAACGCCCAAGCTGCACGAATCCGACGCAGCAATATACCCCAACCCCGGCAACGATTTGCTGCACGTAAAATCAGCGTACGGCGTGGCAAAAATCGAAGTATATACGCTCTCCGGCGCAATCGCTTTACAAAAAAAATTTGCAAGCAGCGTAAGCATAGCCTCCCTACAGCCGGGCGATTACGTTGTGCGGGTGATTTTTGCTAACGGGCTATCGCTCTCGAAAATAATTACGAAGAAGTAGCGCAAGGCAAAAAAAATCCCAAAAACCCTCCCTCCCACCATACGTATTGGCGCGTTGTGGTGGTATGCAAAGGCGCACTGCCTGAAAGTCAGATTTTTCATAACCGCAGGTCAACGACCTGCGGAGGCTACGTCCCCGCGCCGCACTGTCCTTCCGCCCCCCTACCGTCCTTCCGCCCCCCTACCGTCATTCCGACCCCCTCCCGTCAGTCCGCCCCCTCTACCGTCATTCCGACCGGAGCACGCGAGGTACGAGCGTACGCAGTGGAGGAACCTCCCACCATTGCTACCCATTCTTTCGGTGGTAAGGTGGGAGATTCCTCGCTGCGCTCGGAATGACGGCAATGGGGAGGATGACGACACTACGCTCGGAATGACGGCAGGGGGATGACGGCGCAAGGGGCTCAAATTCTCTACTCAATTCTAAAGTAACGCGCGTGCGGGCTTGCCAGCAAAATACCGCAAACGGATGAGGCGGGAACCATCATGCAGGTTTCGGTGAGCGTTACGCCCGTTGTGGCTGTGGCGTTGAGCAGGGTAAACAGCGTTGCCTTTTGGCTGTGGTCGGGGTAAGCGGGGTAGCCTACCGCAGGGCGGATGCCGCGCTCGCTGTCGCTGCGCAAGCCCTCGCGGTCGTACCCCCAAATGTCGGTGCGCACTTGCTCGTGCAGGTACTCTGCGTAAGCTTCGGCCAAGCGGTTGCAGAGCGTTTCTACCAACAGTGCGCTGTAGTCGTCGCCGGAAGCGCGGTAGTGCTGCGGCAGCGGGGATTTGGGCTTTACCGAAACCAGAAACGCGCCAATAAAATCCTGAACGCCGGAATCGCACGGCGCAACAAAATCAGCCAGCGACAGGTTGGGCGTTCCGTCGTGTCGTTTTTGCCGCGCTCGCGGCATGGGCAGCACGGCAATGGGCTGCGTGCGCTGTTCGTTGTACGCCACAATATCGTCGTCCTTTGAGGCGGCAGGAAAAATGCCCACAACCGCCTGAAGCGAGAGCTGCCGCTCTTCGTCCATCCGGCTTAGCATACGCTCGGCGTCGCCGAGCAGCTGGCTGACGGCCGCGCCTTTTTCCGGGTGCTGCAAAATATCGGGGTAACGGCCTTTTATGTCCCACGCGTATAAAAACATTGACCAGTCAATGTGCGGCAAGAGCGTAGAAATTGCCGTGTCGCGCTGCACGGTCAGCCCGAGGGTGCGGGGCGTAGCAATTTTTTCGTTGCTCCAGTCTATTTTGAGCTTGTTGGCGCGCGCTTCCGTCAGGCTCACAAGCTCCTTTTTGCGGTTAGCCTCCTCGTGCAGCTTGCGCAGCTCGCGGTATCGCTCCGCCTGCCGCGCCACCGTTGCCTCGCGGAGGTTTTCCTGCGTAAGGTTTCGCACCGCCGAGGCAGCCCGCGAAGCGTCCTTTACGTACGAAACGCCGTTGGGGTACTGCACGTCCAGCTTCACCGCCGTGTGCAGCTCGCTGGTGGTTGCGCCGCCAACCATCAGCGGAATGTGAACGTTGCGCTTGTGCATTTCGTGCGCAATGTGCTCCATTTCCTCCAGCGAGGGCGTTATCAGCCCGCTCAGCCCAATCACATCAACCTTGTTGGCCAGCGCCATCTCTATAATTTTTTCCGACGGCGCCATCACGCCAAGGTCTATAATTTCAAAGCCGTTGCAGGCGAGCACCACGCTCACAATGTTTTTTCCAATGTCGTGCACGTCTCCCTTTACGGTGGCCAGCAGCACCCGCACGGGTGCGGGTTGCGGCGCAGCGTCCGCGCCGGTTGAGGCTTTGGCTGCCTCTATGCAGGGTTGCAGCGCCGAAACCGCTTTTTTCATCACGCGGGCGCTCTTTATCACCTGCGGCAGGAACATTTTCCCGCTGCCGAACAAATCGCCAACCACGCCCATAGCCGCCATCAGCGGTTGCTCGATAACCTCCAGCGGCGTATATTTTTTCAGCGCTTCGGCAATATCTTCGTCCAAAAAATCTACCATTCCTTTTACCAGCGCATACTTCAGGCGTTCCTCCACGCTTTCCTGCCGCCACGCCAGCTGCTCCCGCGCTGCCGCTTTTTCGCCCTGCTGCGCCTCGCGATGCTCTTCGGCGTAGGCAATCAGCCGCTCGGTAGCGTCGGGACGGCGGTTGAGCACCACGTCCTCCGCCAGCTCCAGCAGGCGCGGCTCAATTTCGCTGTACACCTGTAGCTGCCCGGCGTTGACAATGCCCATGTCCATGCCCGCTTTGATGGCGTGGTACAGAAAAACGGAGTGCATGGCTTCGCGCACGGCGTCGCTGCCGCGAAACGAAAACGAAAGGTTGCTCACGCCCCCGCTAACGCCGGCGTGCGGAAGGTTCGCCTTTATCCACCGGCAAGCCTCAATGAAGCTCACGGCGTAGTCGTTGTGCTCGGCAATGCCGGTGCCCACCGCCAAAATGTTGGGGTCAAAAATAATATCCTGCGGCGGGAAGCTGATTTTTTCCGTAAGCAGCTTGTAGCTGCGCTCGGCAACGGCAATCTTGCGCTCGCAGGTATCGGCCTGCCCTTGCTCGTCGAACAGCATCACCACTGCGGCCGCGCCGTACCGGTGAATGAGCTGCGCCTTGCGCAAAAACTCCTCCTCGCCCTCCTTCAGGCTGATGGAGTTGACAATGGATTTGCCCTGAGCGCACTTCAGCCCGACTTCCACTACTTCAAACTTTGAGGAGTCTATCATTACCGGCGCCCTTGCTATTTCCGGCTCGGAGGCTATCAGGTTCATGAACTTCACCATTGCCGACGGAGCGTCGAGCATAGCGTCGTCCATGCAAATGTCGATGATTTGCGCCCCGTTTTCCACCTGATGCCGCGCCACAGAAATGGCTTCCTCGTAGCGGTTTTCGCGTATCAGCCGCGCAAATTTCTTAGAGCCTGCCACGTTGGTGCGCTCCCCAATGTTGACAAAGTTGCTCTCCCTGTCCACCCTTAGCGTCTCCAGCCCGCAGAGCGTCAAGGCGCTGTCGTCCGGCTGCGGGCTACGGCGGAGGCTGTCGGCAGCGGGGCGAGGCTTGTACAGGGTTGCTCTTTGCGCCAGCAGCGCAATGTGCTCCGGCGTTGTGCCGCAGCATCCGCCCACAATGTTCACCCAGCCACGCTCCATGTAGCCCTCCACAATGTCCGCCATCTCCTCCTTAGTCTGGTCGTACTGCCCCAGCTGGTTGGGCAGCCCGGCGTTGGGGTGCACGCTCACCATGCAGCGAACGGTGTGCGCCAGCTCCTCCACGAACGGGCGCAGCTGCGCCGCGCCAAGCGCACAGTTCAGCCCAACGCTAAGCAAGTTGGCGTGCGCTATGGAGCACACAAAAGCGCCCAGCGTTTGCCCGGACAGCAGGCGACCGCTGGCGTCGGTGATAGTGCCCGACGCCATGACGGGGATAGCGCGACCGCCGCTTTGCGCGTATGTATCGGCGGCGTACAAGCCCGCCTTTACGTTGAGCGTGTCAAACACCGTTTCAAACAGGAGAATATCCGCGCCGCCCTCGTCCAGTGCGCGGATTTGCTCGGTGTACGCCGCCACCAAGTCGTCAAAGGTAACGGTGCGCAGGGCAGGGTTGTTCACGTCCGGCGACATGGACGCGCTGCGGTTGGTTGGCCCAATGGAGCCTGCCACAAAGCGAGGCTTGGCAGGGTTTTTGGCGGTGTACTCGTCGGCCACCTCGCGGGCAATGCCGGCGGCAGCGCGGTTTATGGCGTACACCTGACCCTGCATGGCGTAATCGGACATGGAGATGGCGTTGGCGTTAAACGAGTTGGTAGAGATAATATCCGCGCCGGCAGCCAAATATTGCTCGTGCACCGACCGTATAATGTGCGGCTGCGTGAGGCACAGCAAATCGTTGTTACCTTTTTGGTTGTGCGAGCAGCTTTTGAACTGCGCCCCCCGAAAATCGTCTTCCCCCAGGCGGTAACGCTGAATAAGGCTGCCCATTGCGCCGTCCAGTACCAAAATCCGTTGCGCCAAAGCCGCGCGTAGTGTGTCTTGCATAAAAAAATTTTAAGGTACAAAAGTAGGAAAAAGAATGATAACCCCAAAGCGTATTGCGATTTCAGCTTGCAGGCTACAGAATGCTTGCGCGTACTGCCCGAGCTGGGAAAGAGATGGCAGCCGTTTTTCTATTGATATTATTCCCCTGCGGGGAACCGGGGGACAGACATGTATTTTTCGCCGCCGGGGTTGCTTTGCTGTTTAAATTAGGTGCGAATGAGGTTTCACAGAGCCCCGCAGAGGGGCTGGAGATTTTTTGCAGCGGCCATAAACCTCCATGGTTTGTTTTTCCAGCTGCCGGCGTAGTCAACGCCTATGCGCTTGCCTGTTTGTATTTGCGGCGCAGGCTCATTTTTATCTTCCACCCAAATGCGCGTGGAGGTAACCAAATCTTCGGCGTAGAAGCTCTTGTCGAGCTGTAGCAGCTTGCCCACGCGCCCGGGGCCAATGGCGCCCTCAACGCCGCGAATGAGCGCCGCCTGCGGGTTGCCCTCGCCCGCCGTAACGAAGTTGAGCAGGTGGTACATGCCGTAAATGAGGTACACGTACACCAATCCGCCCCTGCCGTACATGACCTCCGTGCGGGGCGTGCGCCCCTTGCTGGCGTGGCAGGCAAGGTCTTCTTCGCCGCAGTAGGCTTCGGTTTCCACAATGCGGTGCAGCGTTACCACGCCGCCATGCTGCCGTGCAATGTACTTCCCCAGCAGGTCGGGAGCGACCTCCAGCACGTTGCGCTCAAAAAATTCTGTCGTCAGACGCATAAAATACGAGTAAAATGTGAGGTGCAAAATTAGGTGAATATCTCAAATTTTTCAAGCGTGTGGAGTAAAATTTTTTGTAATAGTATCGTATATGTTGCCTAATCGTACGCAACACATTCCGTTAGGAATGTGCCCATACGCGCTCAGGCGTCATTCCTACGGAATGCCGGTTTTGGTGGCAGGGATGCTTTTCTACCGAGCGTTCCATCCCTAACGGGATGGAGCTGCGGGTATGGAAAATCCACCTTTCAGGCAGCGCGTTACACCCCTCATTGTCGCAAAGTTTATTTTTTCATAGCGCCTCAAAAAAAAGAAATTTCAATAATTTTGCGTACCTTTGCCTTTCACAGCAGCCGACGCAGCAGCTATTGTTCCCCTGCGGGGAGGCGAAAAAAAAGAGATAGCCGCTTTTTTATTGGTATTATTGCCCTGCGGCTAATCGGATTGGGGAGGGCGGGCCGTGCAGACAATGCGCAGAATTATACCGCGCAAAGCATAATTCGCAAAATCAACCACGTTAACTTCTATAGCTACACTAACTACTATAACTTCTACAATTTCCTAAAAAGATGCCGGACGAAAGAGACATAGAGCGCGAGGAGGCCTTAGCTGCCTTTTATGACATGCTGAGTAGCAGCCTGCGCACCTTTACGAGCGACGAGGTGAATATTGCGTACAAGGCGTTTTTGTTGGCTTACGAGGCGCATAAGGGTACCCGCCGCAAGTCGGGCGAGGCGTACATCATGCACCCCATTGCTGTGGCAAAGATTGTATCGTCCGAAATAGGGCTTGGCTACAAGTCCATTGCGGCAGCCCTCCTGCACGACGTGGTGGAGGATACCGACTATACGCTCGACGATATAGAGGGCATGTTTGGCGAAAAAATTGCCTTTCTGGTTGATGGGCTTACCAAATTTGATACGATTTTTGACCAAAATGTTTCCATACAGGCCGAAAACTTCAAAAAAATGATGCTGGCCATGGCGGACGACATCCGCGTGGTGCTCATCAAGCTTGCCGACCGCCTGCACAACATGCGCACCTTGGGCTCTATGGCGCCCCACAAGCAGGAAAAGATTGCCAGCGAAACGCTTTACCTCTACGCGCCGCTCGCGCACCGGCTGGGGCTTTACAACATCAAAACCGAAATGGAAGACCTGACCATGAAGTTTCAGTTCCCCAGAATATACGAAGAGCTGCAAAACAAAATCGCCGCCACCGCCGAAGAGCGCGACGCCTACATCAGAACATTTACCGCGCCCATCATCCAGCAGCTCAACAAAAACAACATTGAGTACAACGTTAGCGGGCGTGTGAAATCCATTTACTCTATCTGGAAGAAAATGGAGACAAAGCAGGTGTCGTTTGAGGAAATATACGACTTGTTTGCCGTGCGCATTGTCTTCAAATCGGCGGCGGGCATGGACGAAAAGCAGCAGTGCTGGCGCATATACTCGCTCGTAACGGACATTTACAAGCCCAACTACGGACGCTTGCGCGACTGGATAAATACGCCCAAGGACAACGGCTACGAGTCGCTGCACATTACCGTTATGGGAGCGCTGGGGCGCTGGGTGGAGCTGCAAATCCGCTCGGAGCGCATGAACGAAATTGCCGAGCGCGGATACGCTGCCCACTGGCGCTACAAAAGCCAGCACGAAAGCGAGCAAAGCGATGTTAGCCCCTTTGACGCGGCGCTCGACAAGTGGCTGGAGCGGATTCGCGAAATGCTTGCCCACAGCGAGGAAAACGCAACGGAGTTCCTTGACCAGCTAAAGCTCAACCTCTTTTCCTCCGAAATTGTGGTATATACCCCAAAAGGGAAAATGGTGAAGCTGCCCAAGAAATCGACCGTCATTGATTTTGCCTACGAAATTCATACCGCCATAGGCAACAAGTCCATCGGCGCTAAGGTAAACCACAAGCTTGTGCCGATTAGCTACGAGCTCAACAACGGCGACCAAGTGGAAATGCTTACCGCAGAAAACCAAAAGCCGAAAGCCGAATGGCTTAACTTTGCCACCACCTCGCGAGCCTGCAACCATATTAAGACGGCGCTAAAGGCAGAGGTTAAGGAGTATTTTCAGAAGGGAAAGCAGGCGGTGGAGGAAATCATCAGGAGTTTTGGGGCGCAGCCCAACGCCATGCTCTACAAGCGCATTACCGACGCCTACAACGTTACCAACAAGCAAGAGCTCTTTAGCCAAGTGGGTGCGGGCATACTACAGCTGGGCGAAATAGGAAAGGTGCTGCGGAAGCAACACCGCAACAAGTTCCTGCGCTACATGGAGCTGCGGCTGCTCGGCTCGGGAAAGCGCAAAAAAGCTTCCGGCGAGGGCGACGCAAAGGTAGCGCCGCCGCCTGTCGACAAGCGGGCATTCCTGCTCAAGGAGGGCACAGACCCCTCCAAGCTGGCGTACCGGATAGCCACCTGCTGCAAGCCAATACCGGGGGACAGCGTAATTGGGTTTATTGAGCGCGAAAACAAGGCGCTAATCCACAGAAAAGATTGCCCGGTTGCCATTCGCGAGGCGTCGCAGCACGGCGACAAGATAGTAAACGTAAAGTGGACGGAGCACAAGGTGCTCTACTTTTTGGCTCGCGTAACCATTAGCGGAATAGACCGCGTGGGGCTGCTGCGCGATTTGGTGAAAATCATTTCGGACGAAATGCACGTAAACATACGCCACCTCAACGCCGAAAGCCACGACGGGCTGTTTGAAGACGAGCTGGACGTCTACGTGCATAGCACCACCGACCTCAACAACCTTATCGGAAAGCTGCAAAAGGTGGACGGCGTGAAGGAGGTGAAGAGGATTAATTAGTTGAGAATTGAGAGTTATTGCTTGCGCCGAGCAAGCTGTTAAGGATGCCGGGTACTGCGCTGAATGGAGGGCAGTACTTCACATAGTCGCAGGTCAGCAACCTGCGGAGGCGACGAGCTGCGCTGGGTTGCGCTCCGCTTCTCCCTGCAACTCCAGCGCTATTGGTAAATTTAAATTTGTAAATTCTAATGTCTATAAAAATTTGGCGGCAAAGGGTTTTCCTGCTGTTGCTGCCGTTGCTGGCGGCGGCGGCGCTGCCCTTGCACGGCGAGGGCGGGAAAAAAGGTATTGGCGTTGCCTTGTCCGGCGGCGCGGCGCGGGGATTTGCCCACCTTGGCGCGTTGCAGGCGCTTGAGGATTACGACATCGTTCCCACCCACATATCGGGGGCAAGCATGGGGGCTGTTTTGGGTTCTATCTACGCGGCCGGAGTTCCGGTGCACCGGATTTACAGCTTTGCGCGCGAGCAGCACTATCTGGGGCTGTACCGCCCGTCGTTCAACGGGGCGCTGTTTCGCACTACGTTTCTGGAAAAAATGCTTGAGCACCTCATCCCCCACAACAACACGTTTGAATCGCTGGAAAAAAAGATGTACGTGTGCATTACCAACCTCAACACCGCCGCGTATGAGATTGTAAGTAGCGGCTCTCTAAAGGATAGAATTGTGGCCTCCGCCTCCATTCCGTTCATTTTTGAGCCGAGCATTATCGACAGCTTTACCTACGTGGACGGGGGGCTTACCAACAACCTGCCCGTAGAGCCGCTGCTCGACAGCTGCCAATACATCATAGGCATTAGCGTAAACTCCACGCGCAGCCACTTGAATCAGGAAGACCTCAAAGGGATGGGGGGTATTCACCGCGCCCTCACTATGGTGGTAGAGGCAAATGAAAGGCCGCGCAAGCATTTGTGCAATTTTTACATAGAAATTGAGCAAGCCGGCACGCTTGGGCTGCTCGATTTTAGCCGGATAGAAGAGTTCTACGCCATAGGCTACCATGCTACCGTAGAGTACATCGAAAAGCACCCCGATATTCTAAAGCTGTCGTCCTGCGCTGCGGTCAAGTAAGCTGCGCGTGGGGGCAACATTGACTTACGGCAATATGTATTTCACTGTTTCGCCGTTTTTCAGCAAGTACAGCCGCCGGTTATCCAGCACGCGAATTTTATCTTTGATAAAAGGTTCGTCGCCTTTCAGCTGCGTATGGCCGATTATCTGTATAATTGAATTATCGACATGCTCCGGCTCATCTAAAAGCTCATACGCATCCGCCCATAATGGACTTCCTGCCGCATTAAAACCGCCTCTGTACTCGGCAGAGGCTTCATCAAATGCTGCTATATTGGAGACAAACAAACCGTTAACCTGTTCTTCCAGCGTATTTCCCAGCTTTGACAGCTCGTCGAAGTGGGCGTCGTACCATCCTTTGGTTAATCCGGCATGAATAAACAGCCAATTATCGACCTGCTTGCAAAGCTGAAACAGGCCGGCCGTCTCTTTACCGGTCAAAATCTCATTGTACGCCTCAAAGTAGCTTGAATCGAATCGTCCGCTGGCGTAGCTCCTGCTGTAATAGTGCAGCTCGTGATTGCCGATCAGCAAGGCAACTCTGTCGGGATTCTGTTTTTTAAAATCCACGATTTTCAGTAAACCCTGGTAGGCATTTTCCTGCGTAAAACCTTCCTGCGGATACGGGTCGGTATAATCGCCTAAAAATATTACCATTCCTTTGTAGTCCAGGGCCGGCTTCCAAAAATCTCTCCCGTGAATGTCGGGCACAATTAAAATTTCTTCCATAATATTGATTTTTTGCAGTAACAACCGTAATTTATACGACACCCCTTCAAAATTATTGGTTATTACAGGGTTTATTATTTTCTAAAGGTACAATAGCGTTTTTTTTTATGGCATAAGCTGAATTTGGCGGGAAGGGTGTACGACAAAATTCCTTGTAAGCTTATTCCACCTGCTTATCCCGATTATCTTTTTCTTTTAGCGCTTCCGCCTCTCCGGTTGCAAAGATACTGTTTTTTTGGATGTAAATCAATCTTTCAATGAGCGTTTCTGGTAAACTCTTACGTAATCAACTTCGTACGTTAGCGGGAACGCCGAGCTGTCGGGTGTTCCGCCGTTTTGCCCGAGCGCCAAGTTAAGTAAAATGTAGTGGGGTTGTCGGAAAGGGTTCCGGTTGCTGCCGATAGCGCCGTTTTGCGTATCTTTCAGCAACGTTTCGTTCAGCAGCTCGTCGTCAAGGTAGAGGCGTATTGCGTCTTCGTCCCAATCCATCCGCCAGATGTGGAACTTATTTTCCCACTCCGGATCTTTCTCTTTGAATGTGGCAAAAGGTACCCTGACCGTATTCCACTTGGCGTTATGCCGAACGTCCGTACCCCAAGCCGTATTTGCCAAAATATGCGGCTGGTCGTTTACCCGGTAGTACTCCATGATGTCGATTTCCCCGCAGGATGGCCAGGGCATGGAGGCGCCCAGCGTCCATATAGCAGGCCACGCGCCTTTGGCTGTCGGTATTTTTGCCCGGATTTCAAAGCGTCCGTATTGAAATTCCTTCTTTCCCGCTGTTTTTATGGACGAAGCCGTGTACTCCGCAAACTGCCTGCTCCTGCGCCAATCCTTGCTTTCCGGAGAGTAGTCGGGGTTGGGGACTTTTTCTTTTTTACCCGACAGAACCAATACGCCGTTTTTGCAGATGGCGTTGCTCGGCTGATACCACTGCAATTCCTGATTTCTTACAAATCCTTTTTCGTAAGTCCATGCGGTTGAGTCGGGTTTTCCGTCGAGATTAAACTCATCGCTCCAAACCAGCGTCCACGCCGGCGTTGCTTCGCTACGACCCGATGGGGAGGCAACGGAATCGAACGCTGTCAAATCCCACTTGTCAGCCCATTTTAGGACGGGCAGCCCGTTTTCAAACAGGATTGGCAGCCAAATGTAGCGTCCGTCAATCGGATGGCGGGGCGTCCAGCGGTCGGCCATGAAGATGAAAGCGTCTTTTTTGCCCTGCACGGGCAGTATGCAGGTACTTTGGGCGTGAAACGTCAGCTCTGCGTCCGCCCCCGAGCACGGGTTGGGGCGCTGCGTCCATGCACCCCAGAGGTTGTCGGCCGTGAACAGCCGTGCGGCGTTGGGCGCCCAGCCGGTGCAACCGGAGGTAATCATAAAATATTTTCCGTTTTTTTTGAAAATAGCCGGCGCTTCGTTGTGGCCGCCCGGAGCAATGCGAATGTACTTTCCCGTATAGCTCAGGTAGTCGTCGGACAGCTCCGCCAAGTGCAAGGTCAGGTTGTCTTCGGAGGCGTAAATGTGGCAGGCTTTTCCGTCGTCATCCACGTAGAGCGTCATATCGCGCGACATTTGTCCGCCGGCAAAATCGCGACGTACAAACATGCCGTCGTCAACCGCCTTTCGCCACTCCTCTGTCCAGCTTTTGGGAAAATCCGACGGCTTGACGGTTGATTGCTGCTGCTCCGTCGTCATATTTACCGGCCAGCGACCGGCATTTGGGCGGCAGGATTTCAGGTATTTGTAGGGGCCGGTTACCTTGTCGGCAACGGCAATGCCTACGCGGGCGGCGTTGTAACCCTTTCCTTTCAGCTCCAGATGGAAATACATCACAAATTTCCCCGTCTTTTTGTTGAAAATCACTTTGGGGCGCTCAATGATACATCCCTCCTGTATATCGCTTGCCGTGTCGTTTTTGGCAACGGACAAGGCTATGCTTTCATTTTTCCAGCTGTAGAGGTCGCCGGACGAGTAGCAGGTTACGCCGACCAGCGCGTTGTTTGACCGTTCGGCTTTGTGCTCGCCAAACCAGTAGTATTTTCCTTCGTGGAAAAGAATACCGCCACCGTGAGCGTTAATGTGGACGCCGTTGTTATCTTTCCATACTTCGCCCGGGTAAAAGGCTTGCGCTTGCTGCGCTTTGGCATATCGCGCCATTTCCGAAGCGGCCAAGAGAAATGCGCCCACGCCAAAATCGGCGGTAGTGGAGGCGCTTACTACGTGCTGGTCGGCGCGCTCGCCAATGGGCTGAACGTAGCCGACTGTCCCGTTGGGTTGCAGGGCTACGCTGACCAAATATTTCCATGCGCTGAGCGCCGTTTCTTCGTACTCTGCTTTTTGCAGCAACCCGTTGCTAATTCCCCACAACAAGCCGCAGGCAAAAAAGGCAGTGCCGCTGGTTTCGTATCCGGGTGCGTGCGCCGCATCCAAAAGGCTTCGCGTCCAGTGCCCTTCGGGCTGCTGCGCTTGCTTGAGCGCCTTTGCCATAGAAAGAAAAACGTTTGCATACTCTTGGCGGCGGGTATCCTCTGCGGGTAAGTCGCTCAGCGCTTTTGCCAAGCCGGCAAATACCCAGCCGTTGCCGCGCGACCAGAAGTCTTTTTTCCCGTTCTTGGTTTGGTGCTTGGGGTAAATGTATTTGGCGTCGCGGTAGAACAATCCGGCATTTTCGTCGTACATCAGCCGCTTGGCGTATGAAAAGTACTCGGATAGCTTTGCAAGGTACAGCTCGTTGCCGGTTACCTTATAGAGCTTGGTCATGACCGGCATCACCATGTAAAGCCCATCTGCCCACCACCAGTAATCGCTGTTGGGCGTGGACATTTCGTACTCCATGACTTCGCGGGCGCGGGCAATTTTTCGTTCGTCCGGTTGCAGGTTGTACAAATCGACGTAGGTTTGAAAGCAAATTTGCCAGTCGCCGAACAGCACAAAGTCGTCGGTTTCGCCGTAGCGGTACTTCCACCGAGATTTGTCGCTCGACTTGGCGCCCTGCCATTGGTTATGCTCGGCCCACGCCTCGGAGTAGGCTCGGTAGCGCTCATTGCCCGTCAGCTCATACGCCGCCATATTTCCGGTATGGTATGCGGCAGCGTGCCAAAAGGCGTTGCCCGGCTGAGGGTGCGCCTTTTGCCAGTAATCGTTCACCTGCTCAACGATGGCGACAGCGTCAGCCGGCTGCCGTGCGCCGTTTTGCGCTTGCAGGAACAGGGGGAGTGCGACGTATAGCAGCGTAGAGATAGCGCCGGTTGGTATATGTACGTGTTTCATGATGGATAATTGTTTAGAAAGTTGTTTTTGATTATTACTATAAAGTTAACCTTTAAGCTATCGGTTTAAAATGGTGATGTGGTAATTTGCCCACGAGCTACATGAATTATAGCAAAAATTGGTGGAAATTCGTGGGCAATAACAACTCACAAAGCTATGCCGTGCAAAGATAATTAGGCTTTATTCGTTGAATTATTAAATATTTGTTGCCTTTCACCCTAAAGCCCCACTACGGTAACCGTTTTGCCGTCCAGCGCTTCCTTTTTCAGGTAGATTTTGTCTTCCCACCTGAAGTTTTCGCGGCGGTCAAAGATGGCGAGCCAGCCTTCGAAGCATCCGTAAGTATCCATGTATTCGCAGATTTGCGCAAGCCCTTCCTGTAGCGATTTTTTGCCGCGCCATACTTTGAGCTCCAGCGGGTATTTTTTATCCTCATAAATGATGCAAATATCAAGCCGCCCCGTTCCGGAAGCCATTTCGCGAATGATTTGCCCGCCGCCGTTTACGACTCGCTGCAAAAACGCCATCAGAATGAGGTGCGGCGCCGCTTCCTTGTACTCGTACTTTTCCAGCCAGATGTCGCTGTTTTCGCGCCAGAACTGCTGAAAGTCGCGCATCAGGCAGTCCATGTCTATGCACCCGTCTTTGAGGTAGCGGGGCATCCGGTATGGGTATTTCGGCTCTGCGAGCACCTGCTGCGTAAACGCCGACAGCTTGCGGACAATCACCTCGGCGTATATTGGGTTGGCTGGCTCAATCATCGAGTTAACAACGCGCACTAATCCCAA
>JAITAP010000149.1 GCA_031284065.1 Prevotellaceae bacterium | reverse complement strand
CTGTATATGCCATCGCGGTACGCGCCGCGCCAGCCGTGAAACGGCTGCGCAAAAAGTTGCTGCGTAAAAACACACGCCGCGCCCGCAAGCAGGATTCGGGTGTTGGGCAGTAGTAGCAGGTTCATTGTTTTTTTTAGATTTGTGTGATAAAAATTATGAATTACGAACCGAAGTCCGACGCTGGTCAATTTTATTTTTTCCGATTGCCAACCTTAACGCCATTGTTGCGTACAGTTACCTTTAGACGCTGTATAATACCGGAAAATGCGCAAGTATTCACCGTAAGCTACGCGCGGCGAAAGGCAAAGGTATATAATTTTTCACTATTGACCGACTAAAATTTAGCCGTATTTTTATTTATTTTAATAACCAATTAGTTGCGCCGTAAAATGGTTGCTTTTTTAAAACCTCATTCCGAGCCGTACCACTTACCGTCATTTCGAGCGAAGCGAGAAATCTCCCGCCACTTCTCCCAATTCTTAACCCAAAACAGGGGTTAACGTCTTTCCGCAGGAATGTACAAAAATGCTGATTTGATAATAAGGGAGTGAGGATTGGTATGCTTTTTGCGCTACTAAGGGGGCTTTGGGGGGAATTTCCGCGCCCCCATCTTCAACGCTCTGCGCAATTCGCAGAAAGTTTTTCAATCTCGTAAAAAATTTTTTATACCTTTGCGAAGTTCCTTTTGATTTCAGGAAACAACTAATACTTTTTTTATGACCATCCACAAGGAAGGAAGAGCAACCATTACGATTGCGCTCACGACGCTTACAGCGCTATGTCTGGCAGTGTTCTGCGCTGTTGGGGCAACCATTGTTTCGTACGCGGCGTTGGCGGCAGCGTGCGTGTTTTTTGGCTTTATTGTCCGCTTTTTTCGTATGCCCTCGCGCCCCAAGCGGCGCGACGAGCAGGCGGTATTCTCGCCCTGCGACGGCAAGGTTGTGGCAATTGAGGAGGTGTTTGAGCCGGAGTACCTGCAAGGCAGCTGCCGGCAGCTGTCGATTTTCATGTCGCCCAACAACGTGCACGTGAACTTGTACCCGGTATCGGGCGTGGTGGAGTACGCCAAGTACCATCCCGGAAAATATCTGGTGGCGTGGCACCCCAAATCATCTACCAAAAACGAGCGCACCACTGTGGTGGTCAACACCGGCAAGCACAAAATCCTGTGCCGGCAAATTGCCGGAGCCGTTGCGCGGCGCATCGTTTGCTACGCCAGACAGGGGGAGAAAGTGGAGCAAAACGCGCAAATGGGCTTTATCAAGTTCGGCTCGCGCGTGGACGTATTTTTGCCGCTTTCGGCAAAAGTTAAAGTCGCGCTGGGGCAAAAGGTGTGCGGGTCGCAAACCATTCTGGCACGGTTTGAGGAGTAATTTTTTTGAGCTATGAATAAGCTTGCGCGATATATCATCATATCTGTAGTTACGGCGGCGGTGCTCGCGGTAGTTTGGTACTTTCAGCATATTGTTACCTACGTGCTGATTGCCGCAGTGCTTTCGCTCATCGGCAAGCCGCTGATGAAGCTGCTTTCGCGAATACGCTACAAAAAGTGGCAGCTGCCCACTGCGGTGCGCGCCGCGATAACCCTCCTCTCCATTTGGCTGGCGTTTGTGCTGTTTTTCTACGTTTTCACCCCGCTCATTGCCGGTCAGCTCAACGAATTTAGCCGCGTGGACGTGGACGGCATCATAGGCCAGCTGGACGAGCCCATGCACAAGACAGACCTGCTGGCGCGCAAGTACGTTTCGTCCGACCCCGATTTTTCGGTGAAAAACATCATTGCGCACGAGCTCGAAAAGATGGTGAACGTGTCGCAGCTCTCCACCTTCTTTGGGTCGCTGGCAGCCATCGTCAAGAACTTTGCCATTGCCGTATTCGCCATATCGTTCGTCACGTTCTTTTTCCTCAAGGAGGACAGGCTTTTTTACCAAGCGGTAATTCTCCTTTTCCCGCAGCGCTACGAGGAAAACATTGCGCGGGCGTTAACGTCCGTTCACCGGCTGCTGGTGCGGTACTTTGTCGGCATTTTTTCCGACATTCTGTGCGTGATGACCCTGCTGACGCTTGGGCTTGCGCTGATTGCGGGGTTTTCGTGGCGTCAGGCGCTGTTCATCGGGCTTTTGGCGGGCGTGCTCAACATGATACCCTACGTGGGGCAGCTGATAAGCTACGCGCTGGGAACGGCCATTTGTCTGGTTACGGCCGCCAACACGGGCGTGGAGTTTCTCCCGCTTTGGCTCAAGGCGCTGGCGGTTTTCCTCTCCGTGCAGGTAGTAGATGCGGCCGCCTTGCAGCCGCTCATATACTCCAACAGCGTGAAGGCGCACCCGCTCGAGATATTTTTGGTTATCCTCATCGCGGGCAGCGTGGGCGGTATTCTGGGGATGCTCATTGCCATCCCCACCTACACGGTGCTGCGCGTATTTGCCAAGGAATTTTTCAATAACTTTCGCGTGGTGCGCAAGCTCACGGAAAAAATTTAAACCGAAAACAATGTAGCACATTATTCATCACCCTAAAATCACTCAAAATTATGTTTCGTAAACTTTCCTTCATCATGTCCATCGCAGCCGCTGCAACAGCATGTTCGGGTACCGGAAGCAACCCGTTTTTTGGCGAGTACCAAACGCCGCACGAAGTTCCGCCATTTGACAAAATAAAAACAGCGCACTACCTGCCCGCCTTTGAGGAAGCCGTAAAGCGGCAGGCGGCAGAGGTGGAAAGCATCGCCGCAAGCGCGCAGGCGCCGGATTTTGCCAACACCATCGAGGCGCTGGAGCTGAGCGGAGAAATGCTGACGCGCGTGCAGCACGTCTTCTTCAACCTTGCGGAGGCCGAAACAAGCCCCGAAATGGATAACATTGCGGAAACGGTAACCCCAATGCTGTCCAAGCATACGGACGACATCCTACTCAACGCGCAGCTGTTTGCAAGGATAACCGCCGTGTACGCGCAGCGCGACTCGCTAAGCCTGAGCCTTGAGCAAAAAAAGCTGCTGGAGAACACCTACAAAGACTTTGTGCGCGGAGGAGCCGCCCTGTCGCCCGAAAGCAAGGAGAAGCTGCGTCAGGTGAACGAACAGCTGTCCACCTTGCTGCTGCGGTTTGGACAAAACCTGCTAAGCGAAACCAACGCCTTTCAGCTGGTGATAGACGACACGAGCGACCTCTCGGGGCTGCCGAAATCGCTGGTGGACGTAGCCGCCGCCACCGCCGAGGCGGACGGGAAAACGGGAAAGTGGGTGTTTACGCTCAAAAACCCAAGCATAATGCCGTTCCTTCAATACTCCGACAGCCGCCCGCTGCGCGAAAAAATGCTCAACGCCTACGCCAGCCGGGGCAACAACGGCAACGATAAGGACAACAACGAGGTGGTAGCGCAAATCGTGAGCCTGCGCGTGCAAAAGGCAAACTTGCTGGGCTACGAAACCTACGCCGACTACGTGCTTGAAGACTGCATGGCAAAAAACCCGCAGAACGTGTACAACATGCTGGGGCAGCTGTGGGAGCCTGCCCTGCGCAAGGCCGCGCAGGAGCAGCAAGAGCAGCAGGCGTTGGCCGATAAAAGCGCAGGCCCCTCCCCCCTGAGCGCCGCCGACTGGCGCTACTACGAGCAAAAAATCAAGCGGCAAAGCTACAGCTTGGACGATGAGCAGCTGCGACCCTACTTTAAGCTCGAAAATGTGCGCGAGGGCATCTTTACGCTGGTAGAAAAACTCTACGGCGTAACCTTTACGCAGGTTACAGATGTGCCGGTTTACCACAGGGACGTGGTATGCTTTGGCGCAAACGACGGCAACGGCGATTTTCTGGGGCTTATCTACATGGACTTTTTCCCCCGCAGCGGCAAGCGCGGCGGCGCGTGGATGACGGACTTCCGCGAGCAACGCTACCACAACGGCAAGCGCGTAACGCCGGTTATTTCGCTGGTGTGCAACTTTTCGCCGCCCACCAACGGCGCTCCCGCGCTGCTCACCCCCGACGAGGTAGAAACGTTCTTCCACGAGTTTGGGCACGCGCTCCACAGCCTGTTCTCCGACTGCCAATACCGCAGCCTTGCCGGAACAAACGTCCCCCGCGACTTTGTGGAAATGCTTTCGCAAATAATGGAAAACTGGGCGTTCCGGCCGGAGCTGCTGAGCCTTTACGCCAAACACTACGAAACGAATGAGGTGATTCCCGCCGACCTCGTGCGCAAGATTACCGCCGCTGCCCGCTACGGGCAAGGCTTCAAAACGGTGGAGTACCTTGCCGCGTCGTGGCTTGACATGGATTACCACATTGTGAAGGACGCCGCAAAAATAGCGGTGCAACAGTTCGAGAAAAGCTCTATGGACAAAATCCGGCTCACGCCGTCGATACTGCCGCGCTACCGCACCACCTACTTCAACCACATTTTCTCCAGCAGCGCTTACGAGGCGGGCTACTACAGCTACATTTGGTCGGAGGTGCTCGACGCAGACGCTTTTGACCAGTTTGTAAAAACCGGCAACGTCTTCGACAAGGGCATTGCCACCGCGCTGCGCAAGTGCATACTCGAGCGCGGCGGCACAGAAGACGCCATGACGCTCTACAAGCGCTTTCGCGGAGGCGAGCCAAGCATAACGCCTCTGCTGGAGCGAAGAGGGCTGAAGTAGAGTTGAGAGTTAACGGTTAATAAAAAAATATCGTTCCCCTCACGAAATCGACATTCCGTAGGAATGTTTCCTAAACGTTCTTCGAGGACATGCCCTCGAAGAACGTTTTTTTCTTACTTTAAAGTTGCTTCTGTTAGCTGAAATTACTACCTTTGTCCCAAGCTTAATTTAATCCTCACTCCAATGAAAATGAATAGCTAATAGCCGGCTTACGAAGCCGACAGCCTAACAGCAACAAGCAACAGTTCGGTTTTACGTTACTGCCCAACTTGATTTTTCGGGCATTTATCAGCTATATCATGAGCATTGTCATCAGCGATTTATCGTATCGCTACCCCAATCGGGATTTTCTGTTTGAACATTTGAATTTCGCTGTCACGAAACAGAGCAAAGTAGCCATTGTGGGTAACAACGGCGCGGGCAAATCCACGCTGCTGCGGCTGATGGCGGGCGAGCTGCAACCCGCCGGAGGGAGCGTTGCGTCCGCTTCCCGGCCGTACTACGTTCCCCAGCACACCGGCGCGCTGAGCAGGAGCGTTGCGGAAATACTGAACGTCAAGGGCAAGCTGACCGCCCTCAACGCCATTGCAGGCGGCAGCATTTCCCCGTCGGATTACAACGCTTTGGCGGACGACTGGACGGTAGAGGCGCGGTGTCGGGAGGCGCTTGCCCACTGGCGGCTGTCGCACGTTGCGCTCGATGCGCCTGCGGACAGCTTGAGCGGCGGCGAAAAGACCAAGCTGTTTCTGGCAGGCTTGCTCGTCCACGCGCCCGGCGTCGCGCTGCTCGACGAACCGACCAACCACCTCGACGAAACGAGCCGCCAGCTGCTCTACCGCTACATTCGGCAAAGCACGGCGACAATTGTGGTCGTCAGCCACGACGTAACGCTGCTCAACCAGCTACATGCTACCTGCGAGCTGTCCGAGCACGGCGTCCGCACGTATGGCGGAAATTTTTCGTTTTACCAAGCGCAAAAAGAAATAGAGGATCGGGCGCTAAGCGACAGCATCCACGCGGAAGAGAAAGCCATCCGGCTGGCGCGCCTCAAGGCGCAGGAGGTGAAGCAGCGGCAGGAGAAGCGGCTTGCCAGAGGCGAGAAAAAGAAAACGGAAGTAGTCCGCGCCCTGCGGAAAAAGTTGGCCAACTCAGCCGAAAACACGGCGGCGGGGCTGAAGGAGAAGCACGAGGAAATTATCGGCAGCCACCGCGAAAAGCTGTCCGAGCTGAGGCGGCAGCAAGGCGCGCTGAAAGATTTGAAGATAGATTTTGATAATGCGTCTATTCATCCGGGAAAGTTGCTCGTGGAGGCGCGGCAGGTGAACGTGGCTTACCAGCCGGGGCGGCTACTGTGGAAGCGTCCGCTGGACTTTGCCCTCTACAGCCACGACCGTATTCACCTCGCGGGCGACAACGGCGCGGGGAAGACTACGCTCGTCAAGCTGCTGACCGGCGAACTCCGCCCGTCGTGCGGAGCTGTCAAGCGCGCGGACTTCCATTGGATTTACTTAGACCAAAGCTACACCCAAACGGACGCGCCGTACAGCGTCGAGGAACTCGCCGCCACGTACAACCATCAGCGCTTGGAAACGCACGAGGTGCGGCTGCGCCTGAACCGCTTCCTCTTCCCGCCCGACACGTGGGGCAAGCCGTGCCGTGCGCTGAGCGGCGGCGAAAAAATGCGCCTCTACCTCTGCTGCCTGATGATTAGCAACCAAACCCCCGACCTCATCATCCTCGACGAGCCTGCCAACAACCTCGACCTCTCGAGCCTGCATATACTGACCCAAACCCTCAAGGGCTACAAAGGCAGCCTGCTGGTCATTTCGCACGACCGGTACTTCGTGGAGAAAATTGGGGTGAACGGGAGGATGGAGCTGGAGTGATAGCTGGGTGTGTAATGTTTCGATTGAAATTTAGCGGTAAACGTTTAGGGGGGATAGGTGTGATTTTTCAGGTGTTGTCTATTGCAAAACAGCTTAACCAAACCTTTTCCCGCCATAAATACAGCAACAATATAAGTATAGCAGCTGTTTTTTTGTTGATAACTAAACATAAGAAATCATCATCTATCAAGAAAAGAGCTATATCTTTATCTTTATTTTTTTACAAATTGAAGATTAGATTGTCGAAAGGTGCAAAATAATTGGTATTCTACTCAATAGTCAATATTGCGAATAGCATTGTCCGTTATTAAGCTGGTGAAACAATGCCTGCTGCCAAAACCTTCAAAATAGCACAACAGAAAACAAACGAATAAAAATCGAAAACAACCTATAAATGAGTAAAAATCAACAATACCCTTTGATTTTTGACAATATTACGAATAAAGTAATAGACGACCTCAATAGCACAATCAAAAAAGGGAGCAAAATTTCTATTGCCGCGGCAAGTTTTTCTTTGTATGCTTTTCAGACGTTAAAAAAGGAGCTGGAGAAAATTGATGAGCTGAGGTTCATATTTACAGGAGATGTTTTTACCAAAGAAAAGGGGAAAAAAGAAGCACGTGAATTTTATATCCCCCGATTACACTACGAAAGGGCTTTGTACGGGACAGATTTTGAGCTCAAGCTTCGCAATGAGCTGTGCCAATCGGCGATAGCCAAAGAATGTGCAAAATGGATAAAAAGCAAAGTTAAATTTTGCGCAAACATTTCCGGCGAATTTATGAGCCCATTTATGACCCTAAAAAACGCTGATGAAGAAGTGGCCTACAGCCCATTTTCAAATTTTACAACCGCCGAGCTTGGGCTTGACAGGGGAAATAATGCTTATACAACTACAACTAAATTGCCCGCGCCGCATGGCAAACAGTTTTTTGATACTTTTGAGCAAATATGGAACGATAAATCCCGTTTGAAAGATGTTACCAGCGTAGTTTTGGACAATATTACTGCCGCCTACAAGGAAAATTCACCGGAGATGATTTATTTTCTTTCCCTTTATAATATCTTTAAAGAATTTTTAGAAAATCTGAATGAAGATTTTCTGCCTAACGAGGCAACCGGCTTTAAGCAATCCAAAATTTGGAAAATGCTATATGATTTCCAAAGAGATGCCGTACTTGGTTGTATTGCAAAGCTTGAAAAGCATAACGGCTGTATTTTGGCGGATTCTGTTGGGCTTGGTAAAACATTTTCGGCGCTCGGCGTGATAAAATACTACGAAGCCCGCAATAAAAATGTGCTCGTGCTTTGTCCAAAGCGGCTGACCGACAACTGGAACACATTCAAACATAACTACAAAAACAACCCTATTGCCGCCGACCGTTTACGTTATGATGTGCTGTTTCACACCGACTTGCTTCGAGAAAGGGGTGACAGCAACGGAATTGACTTGCAGCGTATCAGCTGGGAGAATTACGACCTTCTGGTGATTGACGAATCGCACAACTTTCGCAATGGCAGCGAAGTAAAGACTTTGGACGATGGCGCTGAAGTAGAAAATCGCTACCACCGCCTGATGTATAAGGTAATTAACAAAGGCGTGAAGACCAAAGTATTGATGCTCTCGGCTACGCCTGTAAATACCGATTTTGCAGATTTACGAAATCAGCTGATGCTTGCCTGCGAGGGTAACTCTACAACCTTGACCAACACGCTGAAAACCAAGCTTTCGGTTGATGAGATTTTTCATCAAGCACAAACGGCGTTTAATGATTGGTCGAAATTAACGCCAAACGAAAGAACAACGGGTAAACTTCTGGAAAGTTTACATTTTGATTTCTTTGAATTGCTCGACAGCGTTAGCATTGCCCGCTCACGCAAGCATATCGAAAAGTACTATGACAGCTCAAAAATCGGTAAGTTTCCACAACGGTTGAAACCCATTTCACATTATCCCGACTTGACAGATGTAGAGGGCATTGATTTCAACAGTATTTACGATTCTATTCAGAAGTTAAACTTGTGTATATACACTCCGCTTAAGTTTGTTTTTTCTTCTCAGACCCATAAATATACCGCAAAAACCGACAGAGGAAGTTCGTGGGAGAACCGTGAGCTCGGACGTCTTTACCTGATGGATACAAACCTGCTCAAACGGCTGGAAAGCTCTGTTTACGCTTTTAGAAAAACAGTGGAGAGGCTGTATGATTTAATTGACTCTACGCTTGGTATGATTGAAAAATACAAGTCGGGGCGCGCAGCTGAAATAGAAACCGTCAATTTTGACAGCGAAGATTTTGATGAAGACGAGATGGCCGTCGGGAAAAAGCAAAAAATCAACTTGGCGGATATGGATACGGTGAGATGGAAAACAAAGCTTGCGGAAGATAAGCTTGTTTTGGACAAGCTACTGGAAACCATTAGGGCAATCACACCCGAGCACGACCTGAAGCTTAAAAAGCTGGAGGAAGCCATTCGCAGTAAAGAGCAAAATCCTATCAATCAGGGCAACAAAAAAGTTCTCTTGTTTACCGCTTTTGCCGATACGGCTACTTACCTGTATGATTACTTGAGCGAACAAACAGATAAGCTAACCTTTGCTTTGGTAACAGGCAATACGCCGGTAAAAACCACGCTGCCAAATGCCCGCGGATTTGATTTCAACGACGTACTGACTTGCTTTTCTCCGGTTTCGAAAGATAGAGGCAGGCTATTTAAGGCAAACCCCGGCGATATTGATATTCTTATTGCCACCGACTGCGTGAGCGAAGGACAGAATTTGCAGGATTGCGACTACCTTGTCAACTATGATATTCATTGGAATCCCGTTCGGATTATTCAACGATTCGGGCGCATTGATCGCATAGGGAGTAAGAATGAACAGATTCAGCTCGTGAATTTCTGGCCCAACATTTCACTCGACAGCTATATTAAGCTTAAAGACAGGGTGAAAAATCGTTTTGAGATTGGCGGCTTGACAAGTGCGGGAAGGGAAGGCAACGTGATTGATGATAAAATTGACCCTGAGCTGGACTATCGAAAAAAGCAGCTTGAGCGCCTCAAAGAGGAAGTGGTGGATTTGGAAGAAATGGATTCGGGAATTTCCATCATAGATTTAGGGTTAAATGAATTTCATCTGGATTTACAGCAGCTATTGAGCAAGTATGGCGAGGCCGACGGCATGCCTTTTGGCGTTCACGCCGTAGCCCAAAGCGGGTCCGAAGTACCCAAAGGCGTTATTTTTATTTTGAAAAATCGAAACAACGCCATGAATATTGACAAGCAAAACCGCTTGCACCCGTTCTACATGGTTTACATGTCGGAATCAGGCGATACTATTACCAACCATCTAAACCCCAAAGCGCTGCTCAACAAGCTTCGCCTTGCCTGCAAAGGAAAAGACAAGCCGCTCAAATCTCTGGTGGCAAGGTTTAACCGTGAAACAAATGACGGAAAGAATATGGCGAAGTATTCCGAATTGCTCGGCAAGGCAGTCCACAGCATCATGACCGTAACGGAGGAGCGCGATATAGACAGCTTGTTTAGCGCCGGTGAAACAACGGCTCTCGCCGGAAAAGTTAAAGGACTGAATGATTTTGAGCTGATAGATTTTTTAGTTATATGTTAGAGTTGCCCCCCAATATTATTGTAAATCGCTTTGTCCCAAAAGAGAAAATATACGCGCAGGCGAATATTCCCTCAAAAGGCCGGCAGATGTTTGTTGAGCAAGTGGAAAAAATTGTTTGGCTCGCAAAAATCAGCCCCACCACAATGAATATCGCTGCCGACAGGAGCTTTCCGGAGCTGGATATTTTTGAAATCAAGCTCAAAGGCGGGGAATTGAGCCAAAAAGTGCTTGAAACCATTGACTCAATTATTCCGCGCCCAATCTTGTTCCAAATTTCGTTCAACGGACAGAGCAAATACGCCATTGCCTACAAAATAAAGCCGGAGCGCACCCCATCAACCAAAAGAAAGGTAGTACATTACTACCAAACAGATTTAGGAAGTAGCGCCACGCTGCAAATAAAAGGCAGCTCGGTAAAAACAATTTACGAAAACTATATTCTTCAAATTGATCCGGAGTTTTCGTTGACGCTCGAAAAAGGCATTGAAGCGGCAGTGGCAAAAACCCTTGAAGTCAAAAAGCTTCGACAGGAAGTAAAAAAGCTCACAGCACAAATCGCCAACGAGCTGCAAGACAACAAGCGGCATAAATTGGCGAAAAAAAGACATGAATTAGCACAAAAAATAAAACCATTAGCAATATGACAAACGAGAGTAATCCCCCCAAAATCACACTTGGCGAAAATCCCGAAGCCGCTGCCGAGCGTATCCGTGAAATGATGGCGAACTTGCAGGAAGAAGCCGAGAAAGGCAAAGACGAATGTTACGACTTCACCTGGGTGGGCAAGCGTATGGCAAAGGTGGAGTTTGCAGCGCCAACCGACAAAGTACTGAGACCCGACGTGGAGCAATCCGTCAACTTCGATGCCACTGAAAACCTCTTTATTGCCGGCGACAACCTGCAAGCCCTCAAGTTGCTGCAAGAAAGCTACCTCGGCAAGGTGAAAATGATTTACATTGACCCGCCCTACAATACCGGTAAAGATTTTGTGTACCACGACAACTTTCGCGCAAGCAATGCCGAGTATGCCGAAAAGGCAGGCGAAATAGACGAAGAGGGCAACCGCCTTGTGAAAAACGAAAAAAGCAACGGCAGATACCACAGCGACTGGCTCTCGATGATGTATCCGCGCCTGAAGCTCGCCCGAAACCTCCTCTCCGATGACGGCGTGATTTTTATCTCCATTGACGATAACGAACAGGCAAACCTCAAGCTGCTCTGCGATGAGGTGTTTGGAGAGGAGAATCTTGTAGGGACATTTATCAGGAGAACTATCAATTCTGGCAAACAAGACTCAATTACAATATCAGTTTATCACGAATATTTATTTGCATACACAAAGAAAAATGAACTTACACGGTTTAACAGAAGACAAAAAACTAAAGAGGAAAGGTTGAAGTTATATCCACTACAAGATGAATATGTTTCAAGCAGAGGAAGATATTATATTTCACAATTAGATAAAAGCAGCATCCAATATTCTGATAGTTTGAATTACCCAATAACTGCACCAGATGGATCAAAAATATATCCTGG
>JAITAP010000098.1 GCA_031284065.1 Prevotellaceae bacterium | reverse complement strand
CTCATCATCTCCACGCTTCTTTTTACAAACTTGTCGAGCGCCTCTCCGGTCAGCCGGTTGTTGGCGAGCAGGGCGAGGTCGAGCAGCTGTTTTGCCAGCCGGTTTTGCTTGCCGTACTGGGTAAGCATGTCCTTTTTGCGGCCTTTGAGCTCGTCCAGCTTCTTTTCCGCCTCTGCGAGCTCGTCTTTCTGCGCCTGCGGAATATCGTCGTCCTTTTTGTCCTTTGCTTGCGCGTTCAGCTCGTCGAGGCGCGATTGCGCTTGGGCTATGTTGTCTTGCAGAGGCTTGAGCGACGCCGAAAGCTCTTTCTCCAAGCGGCTGTCGATTTCCAGCGTCAGCGGGTGGTTGGCGTTTACCACCACGTTCAGCATTTCGCCGGCTTGCCCGTAGAGCGAATACCCGCCGCCGCCTATCGCCGACATATCCTTCATGCGGCGCATGAACTCGTTTTGGGTGATTACGACCGGCGCGTCATTTTCGTCCATGCTTTCGGAGGTTACGTAGTAGCTGGTATCGCCGTCGGGGGTGTTTGCCTCAAAGACGGCGCGAACCAGCTCCGCCCGCGCTTCGGGCAGCTTGGATTGCCGGTCAACGTCCTTTTCTATCAGCTTGTCTATCACGTCGGCGTCCACGCGAACAAAGCGCGACTCCTTCCACGTGCTCTCGAGCTTGTTGATGAAGTGAGCATCCAAATGCCCGTCCATCAGCAGCACGTCGTAGCCCTTGTTTTTTGCGGCGTTAATAAACGTGTACTGGGCTTGCGCATCGGAGGCGTAGAGGTACACAAGGTTTTTGTGCTTGTCCTTTTGGTTGGGCTCTATGAGCTTTTTATACTCCTCAAACGTGAAGTATTTGCCGTCGGTATTCTTAAAGAGGTAGAACTTTTCCGCCCTTTCGCAGAATTTTTCGTCCGTCACCATGCCGTACTCGATAAACAGCTTCAGGTCGTCCCACTTGCTTTCGAGCTTGGTGCGGTCGGTGGTGAACAGCTCCAAGAGGCGGTCGGATACCTTTTTGCTGATGTGCCCCGAAATTTTCTTCACGTTGGCGTCGCTTTGCAGGTAGCTGCGCGACACGTTCAGCGGAATGTCCGGCGAATCGAGCACCCCGTGCAGCAGGGTGAGAAAGTCGGGAACAATGCCCTCCACCGAATCGGTTACGTACACTTGGTTGGAGTACAGCTGTATCTTGTTCCGCTGGAGGTCGATGTTGCTTCTTATCTTTGGGAAGTACAGCGCCCCCGTGAGGTGGAAAGGGTAGTCCACGTTGAGGTGGATGTAGAACAGCGGGGTTTCGGCAGCCGGATACAGCTCCGAGTAGAAGCTCATGTAGTCCTCCTCCTTGAGGTCGGACGGGGTGCGCGTCCAGAGCGGGTTGGTGTTGTTCACCACCAAATCCTTGTCGGTGTCCGCGTACTTGCCGTCTTTCCACTCCTGCACCTTGCCGAAGGTGATGGGGATGGGCAGGAACTTGCAGTACTTGGCGAGCAGCTCCTTAATTTTTTGCTCCGACAAAAATTCTTCGCTTTCTTTCGCTATGTGGAGTATAACGTCCGTGCCGCGCTCGGTGCGGCTGGATTCTCTTGTTGAGTATTCGGGCGAGCCGTCGCACTCCCAGTGCACGGCAGGAGCGTCCTTGTACGATTTCGTATCAATTTCCACCTTATCCGAAACCATAAAGGAGGAGTAGAATCCCAGCCCAAAGTGCCCGATGATGTTTGTTGTGTCTTTGTACTTTTCAAGAAATTCCTCCGCTCCCGAAAAGGCAATCCGGTTGATGAATTTTTCCACTTCCTCCTCCGTCATGCCAATGCCGCTGTCGGATACGGTGAGCGTACCGTTTTTTTTGTCCAGCGAAATTCGTATCGTCGGCTCGCCAACCTCGCCCTTTACTTCGCCCAGCGAGGAGAGCGCCATCAACTTTTTTGTTGCATCCACTGCATTCGACACGATTTCTCTCAAAAATATTTCGTGGTCGGAGTACAGAAATTTTTTGATGACAGGAAAAATATTTTCCGTCGTAACGCCTATTTTGCCGTTCATAGCTGTTTAATATTTTTTTAGAATGTTTTACTAATACGTTGATATGTACCGAAAGGCTAATCAAGATGTATGCCACCGCGCAAATGCTGTCAAAATGACGTGCGGTTACCTTTGTGCTGTTCGTTTTTGTCAGGAGATTTATGGTAATGGGGCGTGAATTTAGCGCAGCAGGAGCTGCAAATCGTCCGTTGGTTGCAGCTCCAGCGGCGGTTGCCCTGCCCTGAATACGCGCATGGCGCGCTTGCCGTGCAGCGTCAGCTTGCCGTTTGTCAGGCGCAACATGCACGCTTCGCGCAGCCCCGCCACGTAGCGGCAGGGGTTGGCGGCAATGTACTCCAGCAGGCGTTGCTCGCGCGTTTCGCCGGCGTGCCCCGCAGGGTTGGCGTCAAGGTAGTGCGGGTTAATTTGGAAAGGGATGAGGTTGAGCGCCGAGAGGCTTTCCGGCTCTACAATGGGCATATCGTTGGTGGTGCAAATGGTGGGGCAGGCAAGGTTGCTTCCGGCGCTCCACCCTGCGTAGGGCGTGCCGCGCTGCACCTTGTCGCGGACAATTTCCATCAATTTTAAATCCTGAATACTTTTGAGCAGGTGAAAAGTGTTGCCGCCGCCCACCACAATGGCCTGCGCGTCGTGCACGGCTTGCTGCGCGTCGCGGGCATGGTGTATGCTCTCGACTTCTACCCCAAGCGGCTGCAATTTTTCCCGTACTTTGCGCTCATACTCGTCGTAGGAAAAAGTAACGGCGGCAAAGGGAAAAAACAACGCCTTGCTCGCACCGTAGCCTTTCAAAAACTCGGCGACGTCGCGCTTGCAGTACTCAAGGTATCCCTCGCCCGCGTTGGTAGAGTTGCTTATGAGCAAAAGGTGCATCTTCAATTCTCCATTCTCCATTCTCAACTCTCAATTCTCCATGTTTCGCCGCTGTTGAGCAGGTCGTCCACGTTGGAGATGGCGCGCTTGGCCTTCACCTGCGCCACTTGCTCGTGCACCAGCTTGTCGTAAGCGTCGCTTTTGGCGGCGCGGATAATGCCGAGCGCTACGGGGAGGTTGGGCGCTTTCATGGCGGCAAGCAGGTTGTGTATGCCCGGGTCGGCTTCGCAGGCGTCGTGCACCAGCAAATCCTTTTCCGTAATGCCGTTTTCGCCCAGCTGCACCGCTTTTAGCTTCATACCGTCAAGCACAATACCTTTGTCCTTATTTTTGCCGAAAATCATTGGCTCACCGTGCCGCAGCACAATGGTTTTGTCCTCGCGTACCTCCTTTGCGGCAAATTCGCTGTGCGTGCCGTCGTTGAATATGACGCAGTTTTGCAGCACCTCCACCACCGAGCAGCCCTCGTGGAGCGCGGCAGCTTTCATACACTCGGCGCTAAGCTTAAGCTCCACGTCGAGCGAGCGGGCAAAGAACGTCCCGCTTGCGCCAATCACCAGCTCGCCCGGGTTGAACGGGTGCTCCACCGTGCCAAACGGCGACGTTTTGGTAATTAGCCCCAGCTTGGAGGTAGGCGAGTACTGCCCCTTGGTAAGCCCGTAGATTTCGTTGTTGAACAGCAGAATGTTGAGGTCAACGTTACGGCGAATGGCGTGGATAAAGTGGTTGCCGCCAATAGCCAGCGCGTCGCCGTCGCCGGTAATTTGCCACACGCTGAGGTTGGGGTTGGCAAGCTTTACGCCGGTGGAAATAGCGGTGGCGCGGCCATGAATGGTGTGCATACCAAAGGTATTCATGTAGTAGGGGAAGCGCGACGAGCACCCTATTCCGGAAATGAATACAAAATTTTCTTTTGGCTTGTTCAGCGCCTCTGCCACGTCGGGCAGCATCCGCTGTACCGAGGCGAGGATGGCGTGGTCGCCGCAGCCCGGGCACCAGCGCACCTCCTGATCGCTCTTAAAATCCTGTGCAGTGTACATCTGTTATAAAAATAAAAAAGGCTGATGGTATTGTAAAAGTAAAATCCCAATTATCAAGCTGCAAACTTACATGAAAAATTTGAACCCTACAAGCGTGTAATGAAAAGTATTGACCGCCGCAAGTATCAAAATCTGCTGTGTGGATGGCAATTTAGTCTTTTTTAATGGCTAATACAATGTTGTTAAAGTATAAACCTTTGAATTTGAAAAATATAGGCGATAGTATGATGCCGAGGAGCGTAAGCGGAAATACAAATATAAAGTTGATGATAAAGTTCAAATAGACATTTTTGACAAATAGTAGCTGATGGATAAACATTATTTGCAGCTGTATAATAACAGAAATAAAATTCCCGTTCTTACAAGCTTTTACTAATGTAAACCCGTGTTTTTCCAGCATCTTAGCCAAGCCGTTCATGGTGAAACGACGGAAATCAAAAGGCATTTCGTGTTCAGGCCAAACAAAAGGAACCGTCACTATGATCGGCGCATTGCTTCTCAACACGCGCCTCAAAAGAGCCAATGAGCTATCTATATCCGGAACATGCTCCAGCACCTCAGTGCACAGAGCACAATCAAAATAGCCATCAGGGAAAGGCAGCGAATAGCCGTCATAATACACATCAATATCCTCCTTTTCGTGACCATGCCCTTCATTTTCAAAATCAACGCCAATATATTCATCAACGTGCGCAAAAATAGACTTGTAGGGTTTGTGCCCACATCCAAAGTCCAGCATTTTACCTTTGAAATCCAAAGCATACTTCGCTATTTTGCCGGGCATCCCCTTCCTGATGAGGTAAAAAGGATTAACAAATACGCTAATTATGTTCGGAAAGAATAGTTGGCGTATGTGATACTTATGTAAAACGGTTGTGATTTTCATATTGTTTTTTCTATATGTGATTGTTATTTAGTCGCCAATAGTTAGCCATGTATGATTTTCTTTCAGCAAAGGATTTATATCGCATCAACTTTTAACGTATATTATATCCGAAATATTGTCCTCTTTTGGGGTGTTAAACCTGCCAAGAGGTGTTAGCATCCATTCTATAGCTGAAAACTTAAAAGTATCGTACTTCCCTAACCAGCGACAGGGTATGGCAAAAAAAAAGCCCCTTGCCGCCGAGCTGAAAGGGCATAAAAAAACGGCTATGCTTTTCCGAAAAAAAGCAAGCCGAATTGTATATGTAAAAAATCTTTTGTAACCTAACGCACACGTAACTACTTGAGCGCTGTGTGTGTGTGTGTGTGTGTGTGTGTGTGTGTGTGTGTGTGTGTG
>JAITAP010000058.1 GCA_031284065.1 Prevotellaceae bacterium | reverse complement strand
CCTCCTCTTGTCGGCAAAGCCGTCAAAATGTGTGCAGAAGAACTTGCGAAGGTATGCGTAGGCTTGTAGCATTTTGTGCGAAAAATGAAAAATGAATAATTTGTCCACCAATTTTTTTTCTTGTCCACAGATTTCTGTCCACAGATTACACGGATTAACACGGATTAAAGAGCTATACGAGTAAAGAGCGATCCGGATTAAAAGAGCGATCCGGATTAAAGAGCGATACGGATTAAAGAGCTATACGGATTAAAAGAGCTATACGAGTAAAGAGAATCCGTGATAATCCGTGTAATCTGTGGACAAAAAAAACTTCGGGATGAATTCCCATTCATAGACGGGGCAAAGGTATATCAAAATTCCGGAAAAATGCAACAAAACGTTTTTTTTACGCTAAGTGAATTGCAATTCATGCTGTGCGCCAATAAGTTAAGCCACATTCCTGAATGTTAAACTCAGAGCGAAATTTGGGGATTTTTGGAGAAATTCGGAGAACATGAGGAAAAAATCAGCAAAAAAACAGCGATTGAGGAATTTTTTTTGCGCCATTGCCGTTATTTTTTTGTGTTCTCTCCGCTATTTCGAGCGTCCTCACCGCCAACAGCCCCCATCCCCTCACAGGACGGCAGACGGCGCTTGCTGTCGCTCCCAAAGCGTCGTTTCTGCGGGGCTTGCTTGGCGCAAGCAATAGCTCTCAATTTTCAGCTCTTTGGTAATCTTGCGCAGCATGAGCTATTTACCGGAGCTGTATAGGGGCTCAGAGGCTCTTGTTAGGGTTGAGGCGCAGAAAATCCGGAAAAAGTTGTACATTTGCCCTGCGTTTCCGCTTCGGTCGGCTTAAAATCCTGATAAATGCTCAAAAAAACAGGCGTAATATTCCTTTTAGTTGCTTTGGCTGCCTATCCGCTCTCGGCGCAGATAGGGGGGGAGAGTACGTATAACTTTCTCAAGATAGGCTCGTCGCCCAAGTCGGCGGCGTTGGCAGGCTCGTGCCTCGCGCCGCTGTACAACGACGTTGGCATGACGCCGCAAAACCCGGCGCTGCTCGATAGCAACATGCGCAACACCTACGCCCTGACCTACCTCGCGTACCTTGCCGGAATTTCTCACAGTAGCGTCGCCGGCGCGTGGCGTGCCGGCAATGCAGGGATGCTCGGCGCAAGCATCGTGAGCCTCAACTACGGCTCGTTTGACGCTCGGGACGAGGTCGGCGAAGAGGCGGGACAATTCAACGCCAACGAATTTACCGTAGGGCTGCACTACTCGCGCAGCGTGCTACGCTTTCTCAACGTTGGCGTAGTCCTCAACACGGTTATATCGCAGCTGGAGCGCTACCACTCCTACGGCATGGCGCTCAGCTTCGGCGCGCGCTACCGTAGCGCGGACGAGCTGCTAAACGCAACGCTATCGTTCAAGAATGTCGGGATGCAGCTCAAGCCCTATCGGGAGGACAACAGGGAGAACTTGCCGTTTGAAATTCAGCTGGGTTTTGCGAAAAAGCTCGAAAAAGCGCCGTTGGGATTCTCCGCTACGCTCAACGATTTGCAATCTTTTGGCGTGTATAACAGCACGCAGGAGGAGGGCAACGCGCTCAACGCAAGCAAGCAAAGCGCAAACGTGATGACTAAAGTCGGCAGGGAGTTTTTGAGCCACCTGTCGCTGGGGGTAGAGGTTGCGCCGTCCAAGTATTTCTACGTCATGGGCGGGTACAACTTCAGGCGCAGCAACGAGCTGTCCATCGCAGAAGGTCAAAGCGGGGCGGGGTTTTCGTTCGGGCTGGGCATACTTCTGAAATACTTTGAGCTCAGCTACGCACGGGCGGTTTACCACGCCGGAGGCGCAACAAACCACTTTGGAATTGTGCTGAAATGACTCACAGAATTTACATATTTGCTAATTTTGAAAATCCTGTAATTCTGTAAACTCCCAATTCTGTAAAATTTAATCTAAAATGAAAGATATTATTATAGCTATTGACGGGTATTCGTCGTGCGGCAAGAGCACATTTGCCAAAGCCATAGCGGAAAAGTTGGGCTACACCTTTATCGATACTGGCGCCATGTACCGCGCCGTTACGCTGTACGCCATGCGCCACAACCTGATAAGCGGCGAGGGTAGCGTGAACAGGGAGGCGCTGACGGCTGCGCTTCCGCTCATCAGCATTAGGCTTTTGCGCAATGCTCAGGGCGGGGGCAACAACGTTTTTTTGAATGGCGAGGATGTTACCGAAGAAATCCGCTTGGCCGGAGTGTCGGACAACGTGAGCCGCGTGAGCGAGCTGGCGCCGGTGCGCGAGCATCTGGTCGCGCAGCAACGCGCAATGGGGCAGAGCAAGGCGGTGGTGATGGATGGGCGCGACATTGGAACGGTCGTTTTCCCCAACGCCGAGCTTAAAATTTTTATGACCGCCTCGCCTGAAATTCGCGCACAGCGTCGATACCGCGAGCTGGTTGAAAAAGGGGTGAAAACTTCGCTGCAAGAGGTGGAAAACAACATCCGGCAGCGCGACGCCATAGACGAAAACCGCGCGGTAAGCCCCCTGCGCAAAGCCGACAACGCCGCGCTGCTGGACAACAGCAACATGAGCGTAGCCGAGCAAATGGAGTGGGCGCTAAAGCTCGTTACTTCCACTCAATCTTAGCCGCTTTTGCTATTTTCTTGGGAATATCGGTGTTGTCTATTTTCCCGCGAAACAGCTCGCTGCCTTCGCCAATGGCGTACACGGGTACCATTGTTCCGGTATGGTCAAAGGTGTTGTAGCTGCCGCCGCTCTTGGCGCTCGCCATGCGCATGATGGATTTCCCAACCGCTCCCGTGTTCTTCAGCTTACAGGGCGTATCGTTGCTTGCGGGCTTGGGGGTGGCGTTCTGGGCAAATAAATTTCTCAACGTCGCTTCGTCGTCGTAGCTGATGGTAATGCCGAGATTCTCCGTGAGCCACGCTTTGAGCTCGCTGTACGAAATGGGAGCCTCCTCCAGACGGCGGGTAAGCTTGTCCACCGAAACCTTCTGCCTTGTCAGCCCCAGTACGCTAACGCCGCTGTTTTCGCCGCTGCCAACGCCCAGTCCGCCCGTTTCGTGGTCAGCCGTAACCACAATGAGCGTTTGCTTGGGGTACTTGCGGTAAAACTCAAGCGCAACGCTTACGGCGTCCGACAAATCTACCACCTCGCGCACCATGCTGCCCGCGTCGTTATCGTGCGAAGCCCAGTCAATTTTTCCGCCCTCAACCATGAGAAAAAATCCTTTGCCGTTGTGCAGCTTTTCTACGGCCAGGGTGGTGGTATTTGCCAGCGTGTAGTCGTCGCTTGACTTGTCGATCACGTAGGGGTATGCCGTTTGCGGCTTTCCTTCGGGCTGTAGCAGCAGCAGCTTTGGCGCGGCAGACGACTTGCAGTCAGCCAAGCTGCGCACCACCGTATAGCCGTTTTTTTCTATCAGATTAAAAACGTTTTCTTGCTGTTTGTCCTTGCCCAGAGGGTTTACCAGCCCGGCTCCCGAGAAGAAATCGAAGCCGCTTTTTGCCAAATCCTGCGCAATTTCGTAGTACATGCTGCGCGAAGCCTGATGCGCATAGAACGCGGCAGGCGTGGCGTGGTCTATGCTCACGCTGGTGGTTATGCCCACCTTGTAGCCTTTTTCTTTGAGCCGGCAGGCAATGCTGGTAAAGTTTTCCGTAGCGTCTTCGTTCACCCCTATACGTCCGTTGCGGGTTTTGCTGCCGCAGGCAAATGCCGTGCCCGAAGCGGCAGAGCAGGTAACCCAGCTGGAAGCCGAGTAGGTGGTGGCAAATCCCGACACGGGGAAGGTAGAGAACGTCAGCGTTCCGGAGCCCGGTTTGTCAGCTTTCGGGGCAGACAGGTAGTTTTCCGTTAGCGTTACGGCGCCAAAGCCCATGCCGTCGCCAATAAACAAAAAAATGTACTTTGCCTGCGCACCGGCAAGCGTTGCGCTTAGCGCAAAAATAGCGAACATAAAGATTCTTTTCATTGCTGTGATTTTTAAAGTTTGTGATTTTGAAGTTGATATTTTTTTTGTTTGTAAATAATTGCACATTAATACGGTGGCAGATATTTCCTATTCCTAATCCTCATACCATTCCTTATACATTAAATACCCCTCGGCATTTTTGATAATCATGCGCTGCACGTCTTCGGGCGTGAGCGTTTTCACCTTTTTTGCGGGCACGCCTGCGTACACGCTGTAGGGCTCCAGCTGAGCGTTGCTTAGCACCAGCGCGCCTGCCGCCACTATGGTGTTGTCGGGGATTAGCGCGTTGTCGAGGAGCGTTGCGCCCATGCCCACCAGCACGTTACTTCCCACCGCTGCGCCGTGTATAATGGCGTTGTGCCCCACCGACACGTCGTTGCCAATGGTAACTTTGGAGCGTTGGTAGAGCGTATGCAGCACAGCGCCGTCCTGTATGTTCACGCGGTTGCCCACCGCTATGGAGTTCACGTCGCCGCGCAGCACAGCGCCGTACCAGATGCTGCAATCATCGCCTATCGCCACATCGCCTATGATAACCGCCGTTTCGGCCAAAAAACAATTTTTTCCAATTATCGGCGTAAAGCCTCGCAAGGGTTTTATTAGAGCCATGATATTTCAGATTTACAGAATTTGAAATCTACAGAATTAGCATGTTTTGGTTTGCAAACTCTGTAAATTTCATTCAAAGTTTCAGCGCATTTTTGCTCCCGTCATCAAAATAAATTCTTCCCGCGTTTTGAGCTGCGAAAGAAACACGCCCGTAAATGCCGATGTAGTAGTAACGGAATTTTGCTTCTCCACGCCCCTCATCTGCATGCAGGTGTGCGCCGCTTCGATAATGACGGCAACGCCCATAGGCTTTAGCGCGTCCTGTATGCAGTCGCGAATTTGCACCGTTAGCCGCTCCTGCACCTGTAGCCGGCGGGCAAACGCCTCTACAACGCGCACAACTTTGCTTAGCCCCGTAATGTACCCGTTAGGAATGTACGCCACGTGCGCCTTGCCGTAGAAAGGCAGCAGGTGGTGCTCGCACATGGAGTAAAGCTCAATATCTTTCACCAAAATCATCTGCCTGTACTCCTCCTTGAACTTTGCCGAGTTGATAATTTCAACGGGATTTTGCCCGTAGCCCTGCGTCAGAAAAAGCCGCGACTTTGCCACACGCTCGGGGGTTTTCAGCAGCCCTTCGCGCGCCGTATCTTCGCCGAGTATCTCCAAAATTGCCTTAATGTGCTCGCGAATGGCGGTTACCTTTTCTTCGCTGTAAGCGTCAATCCTTTTGTAGTGTTCGCTCATTTTTTGCTATCTTTGAAGCGCAAATTTACAAAAATAACTCGTAAATGCAGCAATTAATTATCGCCGCCACCGATATGGAGCTCGCCGCCGTCCGAAGTCGGCTGCAAAACGCAGCCGGCGTAACCTTTGCCGTTACCGGCGCGGGTATGGTCGCCACCGCGTGTGCGCTGTCGGATATGCTTGCGCGGAGGCGTTACGATGTGGTGGTTAACGTTGGCATTGCCGGAACGTTTACGCCCCGGCTGGCGTTGGGGCAGGTGGTGTTGGTGGAGCGCGAGCGCATTGACGGGTACGGAGCCGAAAGCGCAGAGGGCAGCGTGAGCTTATTTTCCGGCGGCGAAATTACTTGCCCCTGCGTGAATGATTTTCCCTCGCTGCAACCGTTCCCAAAGGTTTCGGGGCTGACGGTAAACCTGCTGACGGAAAGCCCCGCCCGCGTCGCTGCCCGGAAAAACCTCTACGGCGCAGCGATTGAAACGATGGAGGGAGCGGCGTTTTTCTTCGTTTGCCTGCGCAGCCAAGTAAAATTTTTGCAGCTGCGCGGAATATCAAATGTCGTAGGAGTGCGGGATAAATCTCAATGGAAAACGGCGGAAGCGCTGGAAAATCTGGCAAACGTTGTTCAAATACTATTTACAGAATTACAGAATTTTCAAAATTCACAAATCTGTAAAGTCTGAAAATCCTGTAATTCTGTAAGCTCAAAAATCAAAAATCTCATGCGCCTGTCTTTTTCTACCTGTCCGAATGATACTTTTATTTTCCACGCCATGCTGCACGGCAAGGTCGATACCGAAGGCCTGACGTTTGACGTGCACTTGGCGGACGTGGAGGAGCTCAACCGCGCGGCTTTTACCGGAGAGGCGGAAGCCACCAAGCTGAGCTACGCCGCATACGCCCTCGTTGCCGATAAGTACTCGATTTTGGACTCCGGCAGCGCGTTGGGGCGAGGAAATGGCCCGCTTTTGGTGGCAAAAAGCCCGCAAACCGTAACCGCAGAAACGCGGGTGGCCATTCCCGGAAAATATACCACAGCGGCATTTTTGCTGCGCCTGATTTTTCCGCAGGTAAGCCGGTTGAGCGAAGCGCTCTTTTCGGCCATTCCGCAGGAAATTTTGCAGGGCAACGCAGACGCGGGAGCGCTCATCCACGAGAGCCGCTTTACCTACCGGCAGCAAGGGCTGCACCTGCTTGCCGACCTTGGGCAAGAGTGGGAAAAGCGCAGCGGGCTGCCCATCCCTCTGGGCTGTATTTGCATTAAGAGGAGCGTGGACAGCGAGCAGCAGCAAGCCTTTGGGCGAACGTTGCGCCGCAGCGTGGATTACGCTTTGCAAAATCCCGACGAAAGTCGTACTTTTGTGAAGCATTACGCCCGCGAGCTGAGCGACGAGGTTACAGGCAAGCACATTGCCATGTTCGTAAACAGCTACACGCAAAGCCTCGGCAGCGAAGGGCGAAAGGCGGTAGCCGCACTTTTGGAGCTGGCGCACGGCGCAAAGGTAATTCCGCACTTTGTGTAGGCTTGCCGGCGGTCAATATTTGTTGATAACTTAATTTCGAGAAAAATGATAGTAGTAACAGGAGCCGCAGGGTTTATTGCCAGCTGCCTGACGGAAGCGCTCAACGAGCAGGGCTACCGCGACCTCGTGCTGGTCGATGACTTTTCGCACGAGGATAAAAAGCCAAACTACGAGCGCAAAAAGTACGTAACGCTGGTGGAGCGGGACGGTTTCTTTGGCTGGCTCGAGGATAACCACCGCTACGTGGAGTTCATTTTTCACCTTGGGGCGCGCTCTGCCACCACTGAGGCAAGCGCAGAGGCGCTGCAAACGCTCAACCTGGGCTACACGCAGCGCATGTGGAGCATGTGCGTGGAGCTTGGCCTGCCGCTGATATACGCTTCGTCGGCGGCAACGTACGGCGGCGGCGAGCATGGCTACTCCGACAGCCACGCGCTGGTGGAAAGCCTTGCCCCGCTAAACCTGTACGGCAAGTCAAAAAATGACTTCGACAAGTGGGCGCTCAGGCAGCAGCGCGAGCCGTTTTTTTGGGCGGGGCTGAAGTTCTTCAACGTTTACGGGCCAAACGAATACCACAAGCAGCGCATGGCCTCCGTTGTGCTTCACGCCTACAACCAGATACGGCAAACGGGCGGCATGAAGCTCTTTCGCTCGCACAACCCCGCCTACCCCGACGGCGGGCAAATGCGCGATTTCGTTTACGTGAAAGACCTTTGCGACGTCATGATTTTCTTAATGGAGGAGCGACCCAAATCGGGAATTTACAACATGGGGACAGGCAAGGCGCGTACATTCCTTGACTTGACAAAAAGCACGTTTCGGGCAATGGGCGTTCCGGAAAACATCTCATACGTTGACACGCCGGCGGACATTCGCGAAAAATACCAGTACTTTACCGAAGCCGACATGGGAAAGCTGCGAAGCATAGGGTACACAAAAGAGTTCACCGCGCTGGAGAGCGGGGTGGAGGACTACGTAAAGCAATACCTTGCCTCGCACAGCTACATGTGAGAAAACCTGTTGAATTGCGTCCGCACTGCGGTCGCAATTACAAAAAGCTTGTTGCACTGAAAATTAAAGACATAAAATAAGCAGATATACCGCATGGGAAGTAGCAAAAAAATAGCAATTATACTTTTATAGAGAAATCGTACAAATATTATTAACATTAAACAAATAAAATGAAATTACTTAAGCGTCCTATGGGTGTACAGAAGTTGCCGGTAGAAATAGTAAAAGATGATTACTTTAAGGGAGAAAAATTATATGGAGATGATTTTTCATTTGAGCAAATACAAGAGTGGTATAGGCAGGAAAGCGAGGCCTATGCCGAAATGTACGGAGTAAAAGCTCAAAAGGGAATGTACGACCATAGTGTTAACAATATGTACGGATACAAATATTTAAAACGGGGGGGGTATTTAACAAAGTTTTAGGACTTGGCTCTTCTTGGGGCTACGAATTTTTGCCGATTATAGATAAAATTAGAGAGCTGAATATCATAGAGGCTTCTTTGCAGACAAGAAGTAAGAAGTTGGGAGCTTTGCTCCCTATTTACCATACCCCAAGTGTTTCAGGAGTAATTAATTTTCCAAGTAACAGCTTTGATTTAATCACTATATTTAGCACCTTGCACCATATTCCAAATGTTACGTTTGTTTTGCAAGAAATATTTAGAGTTCTAAAACCAGACGGGTATTTATTATTGAGAGAGCCTGTAATTTCAATGGGAGATTGGAGAAAAAAGCGAGATGGATTAACTGTAAACGAGAGAGGAATTCCGGAGAAAATTTTAGACAAAATCATAAAAGATTCTAATATGTGTATTGTGCAAAAGCGCTATTACGCTTGCATGACTTCATTCTTTAGGAAAATTACTAACAACCATTCTTTTTTTAGAAGTAAGTATTATTATATAATTGATAAATATCTGTCGAAATTATTTGCATTTAATATTACATACCACGCAACTACCCGATTGAAGCGTATTGCACCACAAAGTGTTTTTTATGTTTTAAGGAAACAATTGCCCGATTGAAGCTTATTGCATCATAATGTAGGACTACATAAAATATAGCATGGGAAATAGCAAAGAAATATCATTAAATAGCAATTTCGTATCCGATGTACGAGATATTATCGCAGCATCGAGAGATGTTGCTGTAAGAATTGTTGATTTTGAGCGGGCGCTAATGTATTGGAAGCTCGGCGAGCGAATCTTTGTCGAAGAGCAGCAAGGCGCAGAGAGGGCAGAGTATGGCAGCTACCTGATACGCAACCTTGCCGTTGCAATAGAGCCGGAGTTCGGTAGCGGATTTTCTTACCGCCAGATGGAACGAGCCAGACAGTTTTACCGGACATATCCAATTGCGTCCGCACTGCGGACGCAATTCAACTGGATGCAGTATCGTCTTTTGATTCAAATAGATGACGGTGATAAGCGGGAGTATTACGAGCAGGAAGCCCTCCACAACGGGTGGACGGGAAGAGAGCTGGAGCGGCAAATCAATTCAGGGCTTTACGAGCGCTTATTGCTTAGCAACGATAAGCAGTCTGTGCTGGAGGTGGCGCGCAGAGAGCGAATACCGGAAAATCCGGCGGAAATCATCAAAGACCCAATGGCGCTGGAATTTCTTGGATTGAAGCGCGATTCATCCTACTACGAGCGCGACTTGGAGAGCGCCATGATTAGCAATTTGCAGGCTTTTCTTCTGGAGTTGGGAAATGGCTTTTCGTTCGTTGCACGGCAAAAACGGATACTGCTTGAAGATGATGAATTTTTTGCAGACTTGGTTTTCTACAATCGATTATTGCGCTGCTTTGTTATCATTGAAATCAAAACCCACAAGCTTACACTTGACGATATAGGGCAGCTGCAAATGTATGTGAACTACTACGACCGAAAGGAAAAACTTCCGGACGAAAACCCCACTATCGGTATCCTGCTTTGCGCCGACAAAAATGATGCAATGGTTAGATACGCGCTTCCCGAAAACAATAAAACCATCATGGCAAGCAAGTACCAGCTTTACCTGCCGTCGGAAAAGCAATTGCTGTCGGAGCTAAAGCGAGAGATGAATAAAAATGCAAATCACCAAATGTAGCTCATGAAAATCCTTATTCTTTCAACATCCGAGCGCACCGGCGGCGCGGCCGTCGCCGCCAACCGCCTTATGCACGCCCTGAACAAATTCGGGCAGGAGGCTAAAATGCTGGTGCGCGACAAGCAAACAGACGACCCCAATGTAATTTCCGTAAACACCGGCTGGTGGAAAAAGAAAATCAACTTTATCCGGTTTGCCTACGAGCGGTGGGTGATTTTTGTCAGCAATCGCTTCAGCAGGAAAAATCTCTTTGCGGTTTCCATTGCCAATACCGGAACGGATATAAGCAAACACCCTCTGGTCAGGGAGGCGGACGTCATCCATTTGCACTGGATAAATCAGGGGTTTTTATCGCTGA
>JAITAP010000018.1 GCA_031284065.1 Prevotellaceae bacterium | reverse complement strand
GCAGCAAGGATTTTGCTTTGGGCTCTTGCGGGAAAAGGCGGGGAAAGAAGTCGTTCCGGTATAGTAACGTAAATCCATAAAATCATGCCACGCCATGAAAAGAGTACTATACATGCTCGCCGCGGCTGCGGTGATGGGAGCCACTTCCTGCGGGGGGAAAGAGGACACAGAGGAAACAGTTGACACCATAAAGAGAAAACTCGTGGGCACGTGGGTAAACCCCGCATTTTCGTTCTTACCGGGAGAAGCCCCCAGCACATTCACCACCACCACGTGCGATACGATAACGTCGCCAAAATTTGAGCCGTTTAATTACACTATGAAATTTAATATGAGTACTATGAAAAACGATACAATAGCAAGTTTAAATACTAATTCGCTATTTGTACCGCTGTTAACATCCGTTACATTCACCGATAATAATATTCCAGACCATATTACGGCAACATTTGAGTTTGAAAGGTGTGATACAAACTTTTCGGAAAATTTAAAAATAGATGATACAAAAGGGTTTTTGGGAGGCATAAAATTACATAAACTCAACGACACGGAATTGAAACTTTTTGACGGAATAACATTTTTGCATTTATCCCACTAATTTTATATTGACGTTGCTGGATGGCAAATTATCTGCCATTCCTGTTTTTGATTTTCGGCGGGCTTCACCTTTAATTCATACAAATCCCCTGTATTCCTTACCCATGAATGTGACGCGAAAGTACCCATTCGGGTTGCTGCCTACATCGCTTAGCAGCTTATAGGCATTAAAGTATTTCAGTCCCGTTTCAAACAGAATATAGTATAGGACGGAAGTATTGCACCGCGCTTGCTACCGACAAGTCGCTATTTTCCTTTATCCCGTTAAGGGTTACGTTTCCATCTTTCTTTGAGGAGGTAAACGCAATATTCTTCTTCCTATTCGTCATTCTGCCCTGCTCGTCATTCCGACCGGAGTGCACGAGGCACGAGTGCGCGGAGTGGAGGAATGTAATTTCAACTAACAAATGCAACTTTAAAGTCAGGAAAAAAATATTTCGACGCTTTGGGGCTAATTAGTAGCATATAAACAGCTATATACAAAGTAATCAAAGGCGCTTAACGCTTGCTCAAGCTGTAATTTTTTAAAGCATTTTGTTGATGAAAAAATGCCATGCTTGCATTTTCAACAAAATAAATGGCTATCTTTGCCGTAATTTGCTTGTATCATCATGGTACAGCAAAGCAGGCTAATGTAAAACGAACAAAATTTATGATTATGAGACGTGTTGTTTTGATTTTTATATCTTTACTGATGGTAGCGGGCGCTAACGCCCAATCGCGCAAGGAGCGCAAAATTCTTTTTGGCAGCAGCTACAACTACGAAGTTGCCGTGCTTGGCGTTGGGCAAGACGGGACTAAGGTTTTCAAGGTATGGGGCTACGCCAAAAAGGTGGACGACGCCATTGTTCAGGCAAAGAAAAATGCGGTGGCCGCGTGCATATTTCGCGGTATAACCGGCGGCAACGGCGCTGCGCCTACCCCCGCCATTTGCAGAGAGCCTGACGCCGAAGAAACCCACGCCGAGTACTTTGACAGCTTTTTTGCCACCGGCGGAAAATACCTCAAATACGTAAACCTCACCACCGACGCTGTGCCCAGCGGACAAGACCGCCTGAAGGTAAAAGGCGGCTACAAGGTGGGCGTTGCCGTGCAAATACTGTATGATAACCTGCGCAAAGATTTGGAGGCTGACGGCATTGCGCGTCGCCTCGACGCGGGATTTTAGGTCTAACCACTGAATTATTTAAATTTCGATGAAAAAAATTTTTCTATCCGTAGCGGCGATTTCGCTTAGCCTTGCGGCGCTGGCGCAGGCAAAAAAACCTACCATTATGGTAGTACCCAGCGACGTGTACTGTATTTCCAACGGCTATTCGCAGCAATTTGTGGCCAACGGCGTGGAGCAAACCCTGCCGGACTACAAAAAAATGATGCAAAACGACCGCAACATGCGCATGGCCATTACCAAGCTGGCCGCTATTATGGCAGATAGGGGCTTTCCGCTCAAAGATTTGGAGCAGGAGCTGAAAAATCTTGAGCAGGAGGCGGCAGAGGTGGCAGCCATGCAGGGCAAGGAGGGCGGCGAAATTGTGGAGTCGCCCATCGACAAGCTGAAGCGCACCGCCAAAGCCGATATTATTATGGACCTCGACTTCAACATTCAAAAAAGAGGCCCCCAGAATTACGTTAACTTCAACCTGCGCGGGCTGGACGCTTACACCGCAAAGCAAGTTGCCGGGGCAACCGGCTCCGGAAAGCCCTCTACGGCGGCAGCGCCGGAGCTTCTGCTGGAGGAAGCGGTTATCAGCTACATCGACGAGTTCAACGGACGGTTGCAGTCGTTCTTTGACGACATGTTCAAAAACGGCCGCGAAATAAAGCTGCAGCTCAAGCGATTCAACAGCGCCTCGTTCGACTTTGAGGAGGAGTTTGACTACGACGGCGAAACAAAGGAGTTTGGCGATATTGTGGACAGCTGGCTGGACAAAAATTGCGTGCAGGGACGCTTTTCCCGCGCCGACGGAAGCGGCAACATGCTCAAGTACGAGCAGGTGCGCATCCCCCTGTTTAAGGAAAGCAGCAGCGGCAGGCAAACAGCCATCGACGCCCGCATGTTTGCCAACGACCTGCGCGCCGTGCTGCGCAAACCTCCGTTCAGCATCGACTGCAAAGTCTATCAGCGCGGGCTGGGTGAAGCGTGGATTATTGTTGGCGAAAAATAATCAGTAAAATGAAACGTACACTACTTGCCATGCTCGCAACGCTTGCGTGCGTTGCTGCGGCCACAGCGCAAAATCCCGTTGCCGTAAGCGTAGCGATACCCGAAAATACGCCGCTGAGCTATCCGGCGCGGCAGGTGATTTTGAAAAAAATGCAGCAGCTGACCACGCTCAACGGTGTTGGTACTCTTGCAAAAGACGCCCGCTTTTGGCTTACGCCTCATGTGAGCATTGTTAGCTCCGACCTTACCCCGACAGCTCCGCCCCGCCAGCTGGTAAAGCTCAGCATTGTGCTGATGGTTGCCGATACCGCCGGAAGCAAAAGCATTTTGGCGCAAACCGAGTTGACGGCTAAAGGCGTAGGCGAAAGCGAAGAGGCGGTAATACTCAGCGCGTTGCAGCAAATAGATATACGCAGCGCAACGCTAAAACGCTTTATGGAGCAGGCCAAGAAAAAAATTGCCGAGCTGCCGCCTGTGGCAAGCCAACCGCCCGTTGCGGCAGATACCGTTACAGGTGAAAAATAAAAAGCGAGCATGTTCGCGTAAATTTATGGTGAGGGTTTACATGCAAATTCCATCAATTATGTTGTTCAATTTAATCTTTAAAGCAAAATGAAAAAATCGTTTATTCTTGTTGCTATTGTTGCTCTTGGGGGCGGTGCAATATGCTCTTCGTGTAGCCCTAAATCGGTAGCGGTAGCCGCCGGTGAAAAAGAGGTGAGCATACCTTGCGATGACAAGCGCACCGACAAAGAATTTTTCAGGGGACTTGGCATTGGTCAGAGCAAAGACCTGAACACCGCGCGCGATAAGGCTCGCATGAATGCCAACGCCGAGCTGGCGGGGAGCATCACCACCATCATCAAGCAGGTGCAGGAGCGCTACGTGAATGACGCAGGGCAAAAACCTGCGGATTACGCCGAACTTTTTGAAGGAATGACAAAGCAGGTAGTCAACCAGCAGATTAGCAACCTGAGCGTGGCTTGCAACAAAACCACGCAAACGGTTGACGGCATGTACAAGGTTTACATGGCTGTGGAGGCAAGCAAGGAGGAGGTTTACAAGACGCTGGAGAAGGATTTCGAATCGGAAAAGAAGCTCGAAACCCTCTTTAACCGCGAAAAGTTCCGCCAAAGCTTCGATGCGGAAATGGCTGATTTTGCTAAAAAGCAAGGTTATTAATTTGTTTTGGTTGTTTTTGTTTTCAAGCCGGCAAGTGCGTCGTCGCGATTGCCGGCTTGTATTACAAGTAGCATATCCCTTTGATGTACCAAAAAAGAAAGCTTATCTTGCGCAAATGAAGAAAATATTATTTACCTTTAGCCTCTTTTTGCTTGGGACAGCAACGCTTTTTGCCCAACAAAAAACGTTGGAGACCGGCGGAAAAAAGCCCGGCTGGGCAAAGCAGCTGGTGGAAACCGGCTACATTATTACCCAAAGCGACGCGGCCTCGCTTGGCGAGGCGCAGCAAAAGGCTTTGCTGCGGGTCAAGCAGGAAATTGTGCGCAGCGTTGCCGAGCAAGTCGTCAGCACAAGCACGCACAGCGTGCAGGAGCAAGGTCGGCACGTTACCGAATCGTACACGCAGACCATAACCTCTAAGGCAAACAAAGCGCCGTTTTTGCAGGGTATTTCGGTCAGCAAGGTAGAGGATTCATACTGGGAAAAATTTTTGGACAAGCCAAGCAAAAAAGAGTTTTACCGCTACTATATTAAATACCCCTTTAACGCGGCGCAGCTGGGCAAGCTGGTTGCCGAATTTCAGGAGGAAGACCAAAAAATTACGCGGCGCATAAGCGAGCTGGAAGCTTTGCCGGCGCAGGTGGAGAGCGTGGAGCAGATAGACGCAGCCATTGACGAGCTGGGCAGCCTGACCTTAAGCCTTGAAGATAGCCGCAAGGAAAAAACCGCCTTGCTACAATCGCGCTACCGTGCGCTGTACGAGAGTATTTTGGTGGTTGAGGTGGAGCGCGCGCTGGGGCAAATTTCCTACAAGCTCATGCTCGGAGAGCGTCCTGTGAAAACGTCGCGTAAGCCGCAGGTAAAATCGAATTGCGCCGCCATTACGCAAGTTGCTATTGGCGACACTTGTAGCATAACCTATCGGTACGACGGCTGCTATGCTGATGTTGAAAATTTTATAAATGTGCAGTACCGTTTTGGGCATAAAAATGTGTCGCACAGTTTCTTAATCCCTCTAAATTGAGAGGGGCAGGGTAGAGGAGCATTTTTTTTTACCTTTTTACATTGGAAAAAAACTTATGGATGGCAGTGTTGTAAAACGAATAGCATGTATAGGGAGCGGCAATGTTGCTTCGTCGTTGCTGCCTGCCTTGTACGGGGCGGGGTATAAAATTGTACAGGTGTGCTCGCGCAACCTTCAAACGGCGCAGCAGCTGGCAAAGGTCGTAGGCGCTACAAGTACCGACAAGCTGACGGATATAAATCCCAACGTTGACATTTACATTATTGCTGTTCCCGATGACGAAATTGAGAACGTGCTGCGCAAAACAACCTTTGGCGATGGTATTGTGGTGCATACGTCCGGCTCAACGCCTATGGGCATATTCGCTAAACGGGACATACCTCACTATGGCGTGTTCTACCCGCTGCAAGTATTTACGCGGCATAGCGTCAACTTCATGCGGGTGCCCCTGTACGTGGAGGCAAGCGACAGCATTGCTATGGACGAACTTCTGTTCATGGCGCGTAAGCTCTCGGTGGAGGTGTACAAAATCACCTCAGAAAAGCGAATGTTGCTGCACATTGCCGCCGTGTTTGCCTGCAACTTCTCCAACCACCTCCTGACCATAGCCGCCCGCTTGCTTCACGACGAGGAGCTAAGCTACCTCTCTCTTAAACCTCTCATCAAGGAAACTTTTGAAAGAGCCATGCAGGTTGACAATCCGGAGCAGCTGCAAACGGGACCTGCCGCGCGGGGCGATAGTAAAATTGTTAACCACCACATTGAAGCGCTCGCCGGCTATCCGCTGACGCAGCAAATTTACAAGCTGATTTCGGAAAGCATAATGGGGAAAGAATTGGATGCAAAAAACGTTGAACTTTAATTTTGGAGATGAACTACAAAACCAAGCTGCACACGATAAAAGCTTTTGTATTTGATGTTGACGGCGTATTTACGGACGGCATGGTACTTGCCTCCGGCGGCGATTTTCTGCGCATGCACAACGCTAAAGACGGCTACGCCATACGCTACGCCGCTACGCACGGCTACCCTGTGGGGATTATCACGGGCGGCGCCAGCGAAAGCATCAGGGAGCGTTTCAATATGCTGGGCGTTACAGACGTGTACCTTGCCTCGTTCGACAAGATAAAAGATTTTGCGGACTTTTGCCGCAAGCGCCAGCTGCAACCCCACGAGGTGCTCTGCATGGGCGATGATATTCCCGATATTGAAATCCTCACGAAAAGCGGTTTGGCAACCTGTCCCGCCGACGCTGTGCCCGAAGTTAAGGCTATTTGCGAGTACATTTCGGACAAATCCGGCGGCCGGGCTTGCGTGCGCGATGTGATAGAGCAAACGCTCAAGCTGCAAGGCAAATGGAATTTACCCTCCGGCGCAAGCCAAGCGTCAAATTA
>JAITAP010000134.1 GCA_031284065.1 Prevotellaceae bacterium | reverse complement strand
ATATACCCAATTTTCATTACAGTTTCTTCAAACTTGTCGCGCGGCACTACGGAATTATTCCGGTATTTGGAGCGATAGTTGTAGATGGTGTAGATGGAGTAGCGCAAAAAGCCTGCGATTTTGGCGCTATCGGTAATTCCCAGGCGCAGCAGCGCAAAAATCCGCAGCTCCACCGTCAGCTCGGACAAGTGCTTTGGCTGAATTTGCTCCTCTTTGAGCAGCAACCCGTTAAACTCTTCCACAAAGTTGGGAAAAAGGCTCAGGAACGTAGCATCAAAATTCCGGTAAAACTCCTCCAGCTCGTTCTCAATAATCTGGGTTGACTTCAACGCCCGGAACAGCTCCTCAATTTTTCCGTTGGCAGCCTTTTTATTCAGCGCCTTGCGGTAGGCGCTCAGCTTATCAATATATACGGAGCACTGGTTCAAAAAGCGTCCGATGTACTCTTCCTTAATATGGTTGGCTTCGGAGAGGCGAAGGTTGACTTTTTGCAGGTTGTCGTTGGTTGTGATGAGCTTTTTCCGGGTTCGGGACAGGCTTCGCATTTGCTTAATCAGGTAGCAAATAACGCCAATCCCAAGCAACGTCAGTACGCCGATAATAGCGACGGCCAGCAGCAAATTTTTCTGATAATTCTCCCGCTCCAGCTGGTACGCTTTATCGATAACGGGCAGAATTTTGTCTATTTGAACGTTGCGCAGGCGGGCATTGTAAAAGTTGGCGTCTTCCAGACTCTTCTTAATGTAGCGGTTGGAGCGGTTAACCTCCCCGTCGCTTAGCAAGCAAAACGCCAGATCGCGCAGGGAGGTATTTTCCTTAATGGAGGCTTTTACGTCTGCAATTGCCGACCGTATCAGGTATTCCTTTTGCGCCTCCTTGTCGCCTTTTGAGGCGTACAGGGTAGCTGTCAGCGAAGTCAGGATGGCGTACTCCCGCGTTTCGGGGTTAACTTTGGAAAGATACGGTAAAAGAATATTTTCGGCCGTTGCAAAGTCTTTCAGCTCAATGCACTTGCTTCCGTAGTTCGTGTCGTAGCTGTACCCCCGGGGCGATACGGACAGCATGGAATCTCGGTACGCATTTTTCAGCAGCGTAAGATTATCCGCATCCGCGTTATCTTTATACTCGCCCCAGTAAAGGTAAGTTTCGCTGTAAGCGTTGTAGTATGCCGCCAGCTGTTCCTGCGCCAGCTCTTCTTTGCGAATAGAGCTAAGGAGGTCTATCGCTTCCCTAAAGCGGGCAAACGTAGAGTACATGCGCGCCAGCTGCATCTTACATTCGTTTACCCGGCGGGCGTGCTTCATCTCGGTTGCCAAGCTCAAATGTTTTTTCGCGTAGCACACGGCCGAGTCAAAGATGTAGGCTTCGTACTCTTTGTAAAGGTTGTAGTAAATTTCGCCTCTTTCATCGGGCGAAGGATTCCGGAGCAGCTGACGCTTCAGCGCTGTCAGCCGTTGCTCTTTTTGCCGGTCGTACTCGCCTGCGCTGTCCAGCGCCTTGTCCAGCGCCGATAGCAGCGTAGCCGATTCCTCACTTCCGTAGGAAAAAAAATGGCAAAGGAAAAAAATGAGACATAGCGTAATCCGGTTAATTGATATTTGTATGTTATATATAGGTTTCATTGTCTTCAACTTATTAATTTTGATTGCTCATGGTTAAGGTTGAAGGTCGAAGATTTGTACAATCCGAAAATTGTACTTTTTTACGTGCAGCATACCCCCTCTTTCCCCCTCTTGGGCTGCGTTTGCCCCAAATGATGGAGCAAACGCTACGCGTACGCTGCCACGCTTCACAGCCACAAGTATTGTAGCCGCAAGCGTCAAAAAACACGTAAGTAATTGATTCACAGGTAGATAAATGGGGGGGGGGGGGGCGCTAATATCACCGACGGACGAATAACGCATCGTTAGGAGATACTTGTGCTTTTTCATAGCCCATTTTTGCAGTTTAGAATTTGTTCTAACAAAAATAGCGCTTTTTTCTCTCCAATGGGCACGATTGAGTATTAAATTTTGCCAATAAGCTGTAGGTTGCAGTTGCAGAGGTCGGCGCGACAGCGATTGTCTAAGCGCGGCAAGCTTTACCCGTATTCTGATATTTGAACCTGCGGCGTTGGAGTTGCTGGTGGATTTACAGTATGTCCCTATATTAGTAAGTGTCGTCCCTGCGGCGCTTAAGAGGAGAGAGAGGTGTTATCGCTGACCGCAGGCTAAAGCCCAACGCCATTGAGCGAAGGGCTGCAAGCCCGAAATCAATAGCGTAGGGCGTTGCCCTACGAAAGGAGCGAGGCACACCGCCTTAAGCCCTGAAAGGGCGGAATCAACTTGCGGGAAAAAACGGATTACACCCCGTTGGGGCTTGGGTGTGTCGCGGAGGCGCGGCATCCGTAGGGCGTTGCCCTGCGCTAATGGATTTCGCCCTTTCAGGGCTTGTGCGTGTCGAAAAGAATTAGTTAGACTTTATAATTGCGTAAATTAAAATGGAAAAAAAATATCTATGGAGGCTGCTGTTCCTTAGCGCAACGCTTGCGGTAGCCTGTTCGGAAAAGAAAGAGCTGCCGGGCAGCGAAAAGGAAGATACGGCGGTTGGCGTTAAGGTTTCATCCATTAGGATGGCAAACCCGCCTGCCAACAACGTCATCCGGCTGTTTAAGGGCGGAACGCAGGACATAGCGGTGGAGGTATTACCCAAAAACGCCGCCAACAAATCGCTCAGCTTTGAGAGCAGCAACGAAGCCGTCTTTACGGTGAGCGCTACGGAGCTCCCCAACGTCCTCCGGATGGCGGGCGTGGAGGAGGGCGAAGAGTACGTTACCGTGTGGGCGCAGGACAGCTCGGGAGTTTCGGTAGAGTGGGGCGTTATTGTTACGGATACCACCCCGCCGACGCTGGTGCAAGCTCTGGAGCTTAGCGTAGAGTTCAGCGGCCTCTACGCGGGCGACACCCTGCGGATAGCGGCGCAGGCGCTGCCCGAAAACGCCACAAACAAGGCGGTGCGCTACGCGAGCAGCGATAGCAGCGTGCTGACCGTTACGGACGGCGGGCTCGTTACCGCTGTGGCGCAGGGCGAGGCAAGCATCACCGTATCCGCCGCCGACGGCTCGGGCGTAACGACGTCTGTAGCTTTCAGCGTGTATCCCACCCCCAGCTATTCATCCGCAGATGCGTTCCAGACCAACGCTCCCAACCCCGCCAAGCTTGCGGCGAGCAACGCCGACGGCCCCTACGTCTTTTATCAGGCCGACGGAAGCGCACAGGTGGTAACGGTGGATGGCGGCGGAAACGTGCAAATTCGCTCCATTCCCCGCAGCGAGCTGGCAAATACCGAGCTGGAGGTTACCTCGCACTACGGCACGGTAACCTTCCGCTTCAAGCTCCGGCCGCGACTTACACGGCAGCCTCACAAGGTGGGAGCAGCCAAAAAGGTATTCGTCATCAGCGACCTGCACGGAACGCTCAAACCCTACATAGACGCGCTTAAGCAGGGCGGCGTGATAAATGACAGCTACGAATGGACGTACGGCGCAAACCAAATGGTGGTGATTGGCGACCACTTTGATCGGGGAAACGACGTGCCCGCGCTGTTTTGGCTCACCTACAAGCTCCAAACTGAGGCGCGCGCCGCCGGTGGAGACGTGTTCTTCACGCTGGGCAACCACGAAGCTATGGCGATGGTGGGCACAAACAGCAGCTCCGATTACGTGTACGCCAAGTACAACAACCTTGCCAAGTCGCTGTTTGGCTCCTCTACCTCCGCCTCTCAAACCTGCCCCAAGCTACACGGCAAGGGGACGGAGATTGGGCGATGGATTGGGGTCTGCAACACGGTGCAGGTGGTGGGCGACAACCTCTACGTGCACGGCGGGTTTGGAGAGGAGTTCTACAAGCGGAATTACACCCTCCCGTTTGTAAACGAAACCATACTTGCAACCCTCTACTCCTCGTCGGCAAGAAGCGCAGACTCCCACGCCGAGTGGCTCTACGGCAGCAGTACCTCTGCGGCCGGAGGGTGCGGGCCGCTCTGGTACAGAGGTATGGGCGGAGGTACGGCAACCGGAGCGCCCCTGTTGACGCAGGCAACGGTAGAGAATATGCTGAAACGGTACGACGTGAAGCGATTCATAGTAGGGCACTGCATCCGCACCAACATAGAGCGTGCATTCGACAATAAGGTTATCCGGGTAAACGTCAACAACTACGAGAACCCGACTACCGGTCGCACCACTTCGAGCCGCGCCATTGTTATTGAGGGCAACAAGGTAACCGTGCTCTGGGGAGATAACACTAAGAATGTGGTGTGGCAGTACGAGTGAGAATTGAGAATTGAGAGTTGGGGATTGTGCGGCAGGCAAGTCCCGCAGGGACGACACTTGATTAACCGTAGGCTTTTAGTCCTGCGCCGTCAGGTTAAGCCCTGAAAGGGCGAAATCATTAGCGCAGGGCAACGCCCTGCGAAGAAAATGCGATACGTCTGCCCCAAAAGCCCCAACGGGGCGTAATCAATTTGCGGGAATAAACGGATTACGCCCCGTTGGGGCTTGGGGATGGCGCGGGGGCGCGGCGTTCGTAGGGCGTTGCCGCGACAACCTCATTTTCACCTCATTCAAACAACAAAACAACCTCAGTAGCAGAAATACGTACATACCTGCCAACCTCATTACCTCATTCAATCGCTTTGTAATGAGGTAATGAGGTTGGTATTTGCCTGTACATCTCTCCTTGCTACTGAGGTTGTTTTGTTAGAGAAATTAGGTGGAAATGAGGTTTATCTCCGCTGCGTCCCGCCGCCGTCGCCGCAAACGCCCCGTCGCCGCCGCTAACGCCGCCCCGCCGTCCCGTCGTCGCTGTCGCCCCGTCGTCGCCCCGTCGTCGCCGTCGCATGTAGCGTATTTGCGTCTTTTCATTCCGTAGGAATGAATCGCTCGGTAGAAAAGGGCTATGGTTTTCGGCGCAACACATTCCGGTAGGAATGTGCCCACAAATATTTTGGAGACATTCCTACGGAATGCCGGGTTCGGTGGTGGGGATGGTTTTCTACCGAGCGTTCCATCCCTAACGGGATGGCGGTTGAGAATTTTGAATTTTGAATTTTGAATTGGCTAACGCCAAGCAAGTCCCGCAGGGACGACACTTGATTAACCGCAGGCTTTAGCCTACGGAGGCGGCATGA
>JAITAP010000133.1 GCA_031284065.1 Prevotellaceae bacterium | reverse complement strand
CCTCTCCAAAGGAGAGGGGTGGCTTGCGCCGAAAATGTCCCGTTGCAAAAGGAGTTGGCTTGCGCCGAACGTCCCGTTGCTGCACCCCTCTCCTTTGGAGAGGGGCAGGGGTGAGGTCTCCAGTGAGACGCACAGCCGTGCGCCTCTACAAAGCCATATATACGCTACGCGCGGTTTGTCAAAATGCCTTTGCGATGGCAATAAAATCGTCGGCGGCGAGCGAGGCTCCACCGATAAGGCCGCCGTCCACGTCGGGTTGGGCAAAGATTTCGGCGGCGTTGGAGGGTTTGCAGCTGCCGCCGTACAGGATAGGCGTTTGCTCTGCCGCTGCGCCGAACTTGGCTGCCAACGTTTTGCGGATAAAGGCGTGTATTTCCTGCGCCTGCGCCGAAGTCGCCGTTTTGCCCGTGCCGATAGCCCATACCGGCTCGTAGGCCACTACTACTTTGGCAAAATCCTCTGCGCTAAGCCGGGTAAGTACCTCCAGCTGGGCGCGTACTACGTCAAAATGGCGGTTGGCCTCGCGCTCGTCCAGCTTTTCGCCTACGCAAAAAATGGGCGTCAGCTTGTGCTTGAGCGCCAAGTCTATTTTTCGGGTTAGCGTAGCGTTGGTTTCGCCGTAGTACTCGCGACGCTCGGAGTGCCCGAGTATGCAGTATTTTACGTCAACGGAGGCCAGCATTTTGGCGGACACCTCGCCGGTGTATGCCCCCGACTCGTACTCGGCGCAGTTCTGCGCCGACAGCCCAATGCCGGCTTTCTCCAGCGCCTCTGCCAAGCAGGTAAGGTGCGTGAACGGAGGCGCTACCACCAGCGTTACGTCGCTTTTCACTTCGCCTTTTTTGGCAATAATCGCTTTTACCAGCGCCTCACCTTCGTCAAAGGTGGTGTTCATTTTCCAGTTGCCTGCAACAATCTTTTTTCTCATAATAAAAAACAGCTCTATAGTTTGTGATTTAATTTCTAATTTTTTTTGTCAGCGACATTCGCAGCTGCACTCGTCGTCCTCACCGCAATCGCAGCCGTCATCGCAGCAGCTGTCATCGTCGCCGTCGCAGCAGCTGCAACCGCCTATGCCCTTGGCGAGCTCTTTTTCGGTAGCGTCGCGCACTTCAACAATGCTTCCCTCAAAGTTCAGCTCCATGCCCGCCAGCGGGTGGTTGAAGTCCAGCTCCACCGAATTTTCCCTTACCTCCAGCACGGTGGCGTTGAAAACATTTCCTGCGTCATCCTGCATGGGGATAACAGCGCCCTCCGTCAGCAAGCCCTCTTCGAGCTGCCCATCTACCATAAAAGCATCCAGCGGGAATTCGTTGATACCGTTTTCATCTACCTCGCCGTAGCCTTCGTCGGGCGTGAGCGTAAACTTAAAAGCGTCGCCGGCGCGTTTGCTTTCAATGTTTGCCTCAAATTTGGGAAGCAACATGCCCTTGCCGAATATGAACGAAAGGGGCTTTTGGGGTGTTGCCTTATCTACAACATCACCGTCAACGGTGAGCTGGTAAGATAGGGAAACCACCTTGTTTTTGGAAATTTGCATGAGTATTTTTTTGTTTGTGGTACTTTCTTTCTGCGCTTTTAACGCTGTGCTTTATTGAGGGCACAACTTTTTGAAAATTATTTTTTCTTCTGCCTAACAGTATGTTTGAATTTCATTAGTGCAAAATTGATTTCGAGGCTTTTTTCAGTATCTGTAACCTGCATATCGTCTCCGAGAATGTCTGCAATAATCTCACCGCTTTTTTGCATTAGCGTCTTTTGCTTTGGCTGCTCTTGAGCTTCGGATAGCTGGGTAACGGTACGCGCCAGCTCCCGAATTTTGGTGAAAGTTTCTATAATAGCTAATGTTGTTTGCGTTGCCTGTGGACTTTTCAGGATAGTGGCAAGCATGTACAAGCCCTTTTCGGTAAATGCGTTTGGAAGAACAGTGGAATGCTTCATACGGTTGAACCGGTCAAAAATTTTGACCAGTTCCTGTTTTTCAGAGTTTTGCAACTCAAGAATATACCCGTCCGGAAATTTATCAGGGTTATTTTTTATTGCTTGATTGACCTCTTTTGTTTCTACGCCGTACAGCGCCGCCACATCGCTGTCGAGGATTATCTGCTGCTCCCGAAGGGTCAAAATCTTATTTTCAACCTGGCTGAATTTAATTTGGTCTTTTAAGTCCATAATAAACCAGTAAAACGTTGCTTTATAATTAATTGAAAACAAACATGTTACCCGTTGCAGCAAAGTTCATTTTACTCCATCGACGCTTCCGCCTCTGCTGCGGGCGTAGCCGCCGTATCTTCTGCTGCGGGCGTAGCTGTTGCGCCCTCTTCCTCTTCGCTCTTGTTTACTTTGGCAACGGCGGCAATGGCGTCGCCGTCGCGCAGCTTAATGAGCTTCACGCCTTGCGCCACGCGACCCGACATCCGAATTTCGGACACAGGAACGCGAATCGTAATTCCCGATTTGTTGATAATCATCAAATCATTTGCGTCGGTTACGTCTTTTATGGCGATAAGGCTTCCGGTTTTTTCGGTAATGTTGAGCGTTTTCACGCCTTTTCCTCCGCGATTGGTCACGCGGTAGGCGGATAGCTCCGAGCGCTTTCCGTAGCCGTTTTCCGACACTACCAGCACCTCGCTTTTTTCATCCGTTACGCATACCATGCCTACTACCTCGTCTGTTTCGTTGACAAGTATGCCGCGCACGCCGGAGCCTGTGCGCCCAATGGAGCGCACTTTGCTTTCGTTGAAGCGCAGCGCCTTTCCGTTGCGGGCGGCAAGAAGAATTTCGTTGCTGCCGTTGGTGAGCTTGGCTTCGAGCAGCTGGTCGCCATCCTTAACGTTGATGGCAATCACACCGTTCTGGCGCGGGCGGGAGTATTGCTCCAGCACCGTCTTTTTTATAATGCCGCGCTTGGTGCACAGCACTATGTGGTTGTTGTCGATGTAGTCCTTATCTTCAAGCGTTTTTACGTTGATGTAGGCTTTTACCTTGTCGTCGCGCTCAAGGTTGATAATGTTCTGTATGGCGCGTCCCTTGTTCGTTCTGTTGCCTTCGGGAATTTCGTACACCTTAAGCCAGTAGCATTTTCCTTTTTCGGTAAAGAACAGCATAGTGTTGTGCATGGTTGCCGAAAAAATATGCTCGATAAAATCTTCGTCGCGCGCGGCGGCGCCCTTTGCGCCTATTCCCCCGCGATTTTGCGTGTGGTATTCGTTGAGCGGCGTTCGCTTAATGTAGCCCAAATGCGAAATGGTAATTACCACGTCTTCGTCGGCGTAGAAGTCTTCGGGGTTAAATTCCTCAGAGGTGTGCACTATTTCTGTTTTGCGGCCGTCGTCGAAGCGTTTTCTTATGTCGGTAAGCTCTTCTTTAATGAGGTTCATTTGGAGTTCTTTGCTCTGCAAAAATGTATTGAGCTCAGCAATCAGCTTGGTCAGCTCGTCAAGCTCGGCTTGCAGCTTTCCGCGCTCCATCCCTGTGAGGGAGCGCAAGCGCATGTCCACAATGGCGCGTGCCTGCACGTCGTCCAGCTCAAAGCGGGCTATCAGGTTTTGTATAGCTTCGTCGGGCGTTTGGCTGGAGCGGATAATGGCAATTACCTCGTCGATGTGGTCAATTGCTTTGAGCAGCCCCTCAAGAATGTGAAGGCGTTCCATTGCCTTGCCAAGCTCAAACCGGGCGCGGCGCACCACCACCTCGTGCCGGTGCTTCACAAAGCACTCTATTTGCTTTTTGAGCGGCAGCAGGAGCGGCCGGCCGTCCACCAGCGCAATGTTGTTGATGGAGAAGCTCGACTGCATGTCGGTATGCTTGAACAGGTGGTTGAGGACAATGTTGGCCACCGCTTCTTTTCGGAGCTTTATGACCACGCGGGTAATGTTGGTTCTGTCCGATTCGTCGTTGACGTAAGATATTCCGTCGATAATTTTTTCTTCGGCAAGGTGCGCGATTTTTTCCACCAGCGCAGCCGGGCTTACCATGTAGGGAAGCTCGGTAACGACAATCGTTTCACGCCCGCTATCGCTGACTTCTATTTCGGTTTTTGCCCGGATAACTACGCGTCCTCTGCCCGTTTCATACGCCTCTTTGATACCCTGCACCCCGTATATGATTCCGCCGGTGGGGAAGTCGGGGCCTTTGAGGTGGTGCATCAGCTCGTCGGTGGTAACGTCGTTGTTATCAATGTAGGCGCAGATAGCGTCTATTGTTTCGCCCAGATTGTGGGGCGGCATGTTGGTTGCCATGCCTACGGCAATGCCCGAGGCTCCGTTAACCAGCAGCATGGGGATTTTGGCGGGGAGTACCGTTGGCTCTTTGAGGCTGTCGTCAAAGTTAGGCGATAAATCTACCGTATCTTTATCAAGGTCAAGGAGCATTTCCTCCGCTATTTTGCGTAGCCGTGCTTCGGTGTAGCGCATGGCGGCTACAGCGTCGCCGTCGCGCGAGCCAAAGTTGCCCTGACCGTCCACCATCATGTAGCGCAAGCTCCACCACTGCGCCATGCGCACCATAGCGTAGTACACGCTGCTGTCGCCGTGCGGGTGAAACTTACCCATAACTTCGCCCACAATTCTTGCCGATTTTTTGTGCGCCGAGCCTGACGATAGCCCCAGCTCCGACATCCCGTACAGCACGCGCCGATGCACCGGTTTCAGTCCGTCCCGCACGTCTGGTAGCGCACGTGAAACTATCACCGACATTGAGTAGTCAATGTACGATGATTTCATTATCTCTTCAATGTTTACCGGAACAATCTTTTCGCCCTCTATTTCTGCCATATATGTATATCTTGTTAAAAAACAAAAATTTCGCTAAATTACTACTTCTTTCCGAAACGGCACGCATTTCGCGTGGCTTTTTATCAACAATTCCCATTAAATAATCTAAAAGCATATAGCCAATGGGTACTTCATATCTAAAAGTTGGATACCTTTACCCAATTTTTTTGCTTAACCTGACAAATTGGCGCGGGCATGAATTTTGAAGCGCTAACCCCGTAAAGCCGCACAACGCCTAACTATTGCGGCGGATACCCAAACTTATTTTTTACTTGTTGGCTACTTTAACTTACATAACATACAGATGAACACAAATTCAACACAAAAGTTGACGGACGTAATCAACTTTAGCAAGGAAGAGGCGCTTCGCTTGGGGAATCAGACCGTTGGCACGGAGCACCTCATGCTTGGAATGTTGCGCGACGGCAACAATTCGGCGTTGGATGTACTCTCGTCGCTTGGCGTGAACCTCGAACAGCTGAAAGAAACTATTGAAGAAAAGGTTAGAAGCCACGACGAGCTGAGCGTAAAGGACATTGACAAACTCCTGTTCTATAAAGCGGTAGAGCGTGCGCTAAAAATGCAGCACCTCGAGGCGCTTTCGCTCAAAACAAGCGAAGTGGATACCATCCACCTGCTGCTGGCTATCCTCAAAGACGACTCGAGCATCGTAACCCAGCTGCTGCAAAAGCAAAACGTGAACTACCAAAGGGTGATGAACGCTTTCACGAATAAAAGCGACACGCTTCACGGCGAAAACAAGAATAATAACAAAAAAAGCGGCAGTAGCGGCAAAAGCGATGACTACTACGACGAAAGCGACGAGGACGATGACGAAGACGACGACGATTTAAGGTACATCAATACGCCGGCTGCGTCTGCCCCACACGCGTCGTCGCGTAGCAGAATAGGCGACAAAATAGCGTCTGACACCCCCGCGCTCGACAGCTACGGCACGGACTTGACTAAGGCGGCCGAAAAAAATCTGCTCGACCCGGTGGTGGGGCGCGAAAAAGAAATTGACAGATTGGCACAAATTCTCAGCCGCCGCAAAAAAAACAACCCCATCCTCATTGGCGAACCCGGCGTAGGAAAAAGCGCCATAGTGGAGGGGCTGGCGCTGCGCATAGCCCACAAGCAGGTTTCGCGCGTGCTCTTTGGAAAGCGGGTAATGACGCTGGACGTGGGCGCGGTGGTGGCGGGCACAAAGTATCGCGGGCAGTTTGAGGAGAGAATGAAAGCAATTCTGAACGAGCTGCAAAAAAATTCGCACATCATCCTGTTCATCGACGAAATTCACACGCTTGTCGGCGCAGGCGGAGCTTCGGGTGCGCTTGACGCCGCCAACATGCTAAAGCCTGCGCTGTCGCGCGGCGAAATACAGTGCGTGGGGGCAACTACGCTCAACGAATACCGCGAGTACATCGAAAAAGACGGCGCGCTGGAGCGACGCTTTCAGCGCATCATGGTTGAGCCCACCACCGCAGAGGAAACCATCGAAATACTGAACAACATAAAGGAGCGATACGAAGACCACCACAACGTAATCTACACGCCCGAAGCCATTCGCGCTTGCGTGTCCCTCACGCAGCGGTACGTTTCGGAGCGATACCTGCCGGACAAGGCGGTGGACGCGCTGGACGAAGCCGGGTCGCGCGTGCACCTCTCAAACATTTCCGTGCCGCCCGAAATCACGGAGCTTGAAAAAAAACTGGAGGCCATTGGAAAGGACAAGAAAGCCGCTGTGGAAAACCAAAAATTTGAGCTCGCGGCAGCTCACCGCGACGAGGAACGACGCTTGCAGGAGCTCTTGGCGAATGAGCAGCACCGGTGGCAAAACAACCTTACGGAAAACCGCGAGGTGGTGGACGAAGACAAGGTGGCTGAGGTGGTGGCTATGATGACCAACGTTCCCGTGCAGCGCGTGGCGCAAGCCGAAAGCGCAAAGTTGCGCAAAATGGGCGAGTCGGTAAAGGGAAGCGTGATTGGGCAGGACGAGGCGGTGGAGAAAGTGGTAAAAGCTATCCAGCGAAATCGCGCGGGATTAAAAGACCCCAACAAGCCAATTGGGTCGTTCATCTTTTTAGGTCCTACCGGCGTGGGAAAAACCTTGCTGGCAAAGGTGCTGGCAAAGTACCTGTTCGACGCTACCGACAACCTCATCCGCATTGACATGAGCGAGTACATGGAGAAGTTCTCAGTGAGCCGGCTGGTGGGAGCGCCTCCCGGATACGTGGGGTACGAAGAAGGCGGCTTGCTGACCGAAAAAGTGCGCAGAAAACCGTACTCGGTAGTGCTGCTGGACGAAATAGAAAAAGCGCACCCCGACGTGTTCAACCTGCTGCTGCAAGTGTTCGACGAAGGCCACCTTACCGATAGCCTCGGGCGAAAAGTCGATTTTAAGAACACTATCATCATAATTACCTCCAATATCGGCTCGCGAGAGGTGAAAGATTTCGGCAAGGGCATTGGCTTTGCGTCCGAGCAGAGCGTTGCCGATATTAACGAAAAGGCTAAGGGTATCATCCAAAAGGCGCTCAAGCGTACCTTTACGCCGGAGTTTATCAACCGGGTGGACGAGGTCATTACCTTTAACACGCTAAGCAAGGAGGATATTGGCAAAATTATCGACATTGAGCTGACGGATTTGGTAGGCAGGCTCGGCAAAATGAATTGCACCATCGAAATTTCAAAGGAAGCCAAAGATTTTATTGCCGAAAAGGGTTACGACATGGAGTTTGGCGCACGCCCGCTTAAGCGCGCCATTCAGCGATACCTCGAAGACAACATCTCCGAAGCCATTATCGGCAGCGACAACAGCAAGAACAGCAAGGGCGAGCGAAAAGTAACCGTAACCCTGAACGAGGCAAAAGATAACGTAGCCGTCAACCTTTCCGCAAATGCCGACGCTGCAAGTTGAAAAAATGCCGACCAATAACGTGCAAAATGAAAAAGGTAGGGATTAAGGGAAAAATAACCCTTGGGTTTATGGTGTTGCTGCTGCTGCTCACAGTGTCAGGCGTTATTTCCATATACGAGCTTGTGCGCATACGCACCTCCGTGTCGGGGATAATTACGAGCAACGTGAGCAACCTCACAGCCTCGCAGGAGCTGCTAAATATGGTGCAGCGCGTTGGCTACGCCACGCAGGAGCTCACATTTAACGGCGATGATGCGCCAATGGCAGAGCTTGCCTCGTCCGATTCGCTGGCGGAAAAGCTGCTGGAGCGTCCCGGCGAGCTGGAGCTGCACATACAGGGGAATCCGGAAGCTTTGGCGGGCATTGAGAATCTGTTCCATCCTCTGCACGCCGCAGTGCGCGACATATTCTTGCTCGAAGACGCCGAAATGCGTCAGGAAGCTTACTTCGTTACCTTTGCGCCCGCGTACCGCCTGCTGGTGCAAAGCTTGGGCAGTATGGTAGCGCTCAACCAGCGCGAGCTGAACAAAAATGCAGCCGCCATAGAGCAAAATCGATACCGCACCATAATGCCCTGCATTATAGCTGTGTTTGCGGGGATAGCGCTCATTGTCATGTTCAACTACTTTATCATGTACTACTTTGTAAACCCGCTGGTAAGGATAACCCGCGCCGTAGAAAACACGGTAGCGTACAAAGCGCCTTTCAGGGTTAGCGTGGAGTCGAACGACGAAATAAAAAAGCTCAACAACGCTATTACCGCGCTGGTGGCGCAGGTTAAAAAGTCAGGAAAAACGGAAGCTTAAGCTATGAGACCTGCTGTTGTTGCCCGCTATGTTGGGCTTGCCCTCCTGCTCAACGCCATTTTTCTGTGCATATCGGCAGGCGTTTCTTTCGTTTACCGCGACGCTGCGTTTACGCCGCTTCTGCTGTCGGCCGTTACGGCGTTCATCGTGGGCGTTTTTCCGTTCATATTTGTTCCTCCCGAAATAGAAATCAACACGCGCGAAGGCTACCTGATTGTATTGCTGGGGTGGTGCGTCAGCTGCCTGTTCGGAATGTTGCCCTACATTCTGTACGGCGGCGCTTTTTCGATTTCCAACGCATGGTTTGAGAGCGTATCGGGCTACACCACCACCGGCGCAAGCATACTCAACGATGTAGAGGCGCTGCCGCATGGCTTGCTCTTTTGGCGTTCGGCAACGCACTGGATTGGCGGGGTTGGCGTTGTGGCCTTTACGCTGCTTGTGCTCCCATCCGTTGGCAGCGCCAAGATTCGCCTTTCGCGCACGCAGACTTCGGTGAAGCACGAAGACGCCAACTACAGCACGCAAAAAATTGTGCGCGTCATACTCCGCGTGTACGTGGGGCTCACGGTAACGCTCACGGCGCTGCTGTGGGTTGCAGGAATGAGCTTGTTTGACGCTGTAAACCACGCCTTCTCCACCATCGCCACCGGAGGATTCAGCACCCGAAACGCCAGCATCATGTACTACAACAGCCCGCTCATTGAGGCTATTCTCGTAGTGTTTATGGTGATTTCGGGTATCAACTTCGGGCTGCTGTACGTGTCCATCGTCAAAAGGGTTACGCCGCTGCTCAACTCGCCGGTGGTGCGCTACTTTGTCGGCTCCATAGCGGTGGGGATATTGCTCACCACCGTCAGCCTGATAAGCTCCGGCGGCTACAGCTCGTGGCTTCAGGCCTTTCGCGAGGCCGCATTTCAGCTGACTTCCATAGCCACCACCACCGGATTTGCGGCTGCCAGCAACGCCTCATGGCCATCCTTTGCCGTTGTGCTTTCCTTTTTTTTCATGCTGCAATGCGGCTGTGCAGGCTCCACGTCGGGCGGCATCAAAGCCGACAGGGTGCTCATATTCTACAAAGCATTTGTTGCAAATATTCGTAAAATGCTGCACCCAAACGCCATTGTTTCCGTGCGCCTCAGGGGTATTTCTATGGATGAAAGCGTAGTATCGGCGGCGTCTCTGTACATTGTGCTGTACATGCTGGTAGCGTTTATTGTAGCGCTACTGATACTCTCCACCGGCTCGGACTTGATGACGAGCTTTTCTGCCGCCGTAAGCACTCTGGGCAACGTTGGCCCGGGCTACGGCAAGATATATTCGCTGGGCAGCTACAGCGATTTCTCCGTTTTTGCAAAAATAGCGTGTACAGTTTCCATGCTCGTCGGCCGCTTGGAAATATACGGCGTGCTAATGTTTTTCTACTACCGCTACTGGAAGTAGGCGGCTTCTCAACTTTAATTCAGCTGCAAATCCTGTCAACCCTGCCGTCATTCCGACCGAAGCACGCGAGGCGCGAGCGTGCGCAGTGGGGAGCCTCCCGCCACTTTTGCCATGCGCCGGTGGTAGTGGTGGGAGATTCCTCGCTACGCCCGGAATGACGGCGAAAGGGAGGGGCGGAGATTTCGCCGGTTTTTTATATCTTTGCGTGACTTTGTTGCAACGAGAACTTGAGGAAAAAATTTAAATTCTGAATTGGCTGACGCCGTGTAAGTCCCGCAGGGACGACACTTGCTGTCGCCTCCAAAGTGTCGTCCCTGCGGGACTTTAAGCGACGCCTGTAGCCATAGCCGCAGGCTAAAGCCTGCGGTTAATCAAGTGTCGTCCCTGCGGGACTTGGGAGGAGGGTGTTATCGCTGACCGCAGGCTAAAGCCTACGGTTAATCAAGTGTCGTCCCTGCGGGACTTGGGAGGAGGGTGTTATCGCTGACCG
>JAITAP010000194.1 GCA_031284065.1 Prevotellaceae bacterium | reverse complement strand
ACGCTCTACTACCAAGCCGGAGCGGGCATTGTTTCGCAATCCAAGCCCGAAAACGAGCTGCGGGAGGTGAACAGCAAGCTCGGCGCGCTAAACAAAGCAATTGAAATGGCAAAATAATTCACATAATTGCAGGATTTTCAGAATTTACACATGTTAATTTTGAAAATCCTGAAATTCTGTAAATTCAAAATTCAAAATTTCCCATGAAAATACTTGTATTTGACAGCTACGATTCCTTTACCTACAACCTCGTGCACGCCTTGCGCAAGCTGGGCTGCGACGACGTTGAGGTGGCGCGCAACGACCAAATTGCGCTCGAAGCGGTTGCCCGCTACGACAAGATACTGCTTTCGCCGGGGCCGGGCGTCCCCTCCGAAAGCGGCATTTTGTTAGACCTGATAAAGGCTTACGCCGCCACAAAAAGCATTTTTGGCGTTTGCCTCGGTATGCAGGCAATCGGCGAGGTGTTTGGAGGCACGCTGGTCAACCTGAAAAGCGTGTATCACGGCGTGAGCGACGAAATCCGGGTTGCCGCGCCCGACCTGCTGTTTGACGGGCTGGGCGAACGGTTTGAAGCCGGGCGCTACCACTCGTGGGTGGTAAGCCCCGAAAACTTCCCCGAGTCGCTGCGCATAACGGCTACGGACAAGCACGGCAACATCATGGCGCTGGCGCACCGCCTGCACCGCGTGCGGGGCGTGCAGTTCCACCCCGAATCGGTGCTCACGCCAACGGGCGAAGCGATAATAAAAAACTGGCTGAGAGAGTGAAATATGTAAATTCTGAAAATCCTGTAATTATGTAAATTTAATCTGTAAATTTAATCTGTAAATAAAAATCAACAATTAACATGAAAAATTTGCTATACCGTTTATTTGAGCACCAGAACCTCGACCGGGACGAGTCGCGGGAGGTGATGATTCGCATGGCGCACGGAGAGTACAACGAGAGCCAGATTGCGGCCTTCATCACCGTTTTTTTGATGCGCAGCATTACCATTGACGAGCTGACGGGCTTTCGCGACGCGCTGCTTGAGCTGCGCGTGCCGGTTGACCTCGCCGACTACAACGCTATCGACATTGTGGGCACGGGCGGCGACAACAAAAACACGTTCAACATCTCCACCGCCGCCTGCTTCACCGTAGCCGGCGCAGGCTACAAGGTGGTGAAGCACGGCAACTACGGCTCGACCTCCGTGAGCGGCGCATCCAACGTAATAGAGCAGCACGGCGTAAAGTTTACCAAAGACGTTGACCTCATGCGCCGCTCGCTCGACGCCTGCGGGATGGCCTTCCTCCACGCGCAGTTCTTCAACCCCGCGCTAAAGGTGGTGGCGCCGGTGCGCAAAAATCTTGCCGTGAGAACATTTTTCAACATGCTCGGGCCGCTGGTCAACCCCACGCTGCCCAAGCGGCAAATGCTGGGCGTGTACAACCTGAAGCTGGCGCGGCTCTACTACTACCTCTACCAGCAAATTGGCGCAGACTTTACGGTGGTCAACTCGCTGGACGGCTACGACGAAATTTCGCTCACCTCCGAGTTCAAATGCTTTTGCAACAACGGCGAAAGCATCTACACGCCCGAAGATCTCGGCTTTAAGCGCATAGCGGAGAGCGAGCTGTACGGCGGCGACACGGTGGACAAGGCCGCCGCCATATTCGACCGCGTGCTGAGCAACACCGCTACCGAATCGCAGAAGAACGCCGTTGTTGCCAACGCCGCTTTTGCCATACGCACTATCAACCCGCAGCTCGACGTTGCCACCTGCATTGCGCAGGCGCAGGCGTCCATCGAAAGCGGAAAAGCCCACGCCGCGCTAAAAAAATTCATAGAAGTAAACTCCTGAGGTTAGTTAGAAACATGAACATCTTAACCAAAATACTTGACTCCAAGCGCGAGGAAGTTGCCGCCAGCCGGCGGCAGCGAAGCTTCGGCGACCTTTTCAGCGAGGCGTGGGAGGTGGCGCGGGAGACGCTGTCGTTTTCCGAGAGCCTGCGCCGCTCGGATACGCCCATTATCGCCGAGTTCAAGCGTCGCTCGCCCTCCAAAGGATTTATCAACAAGGATGCCGATGTGTCAACCGTTGTGAGCGGCTACTCCGCCTGCGGCGCTGCCGCCGTATCGGTGCTCACCGACAGGGAGTACTTTGCAGGCTCGCTCGCCGACCTGACGGCGGCGCGCCAGGCGTCGAGCGTGCCGCTACTCTGCAAAGATTTCATCATTAGCCCGTACCAGCTGTGCGAAGCCCGAATTGCGGGCGCCGACGTTGTGCTGCTCATAGCGTCGGCCCTGACGAAGGCGCAGTGCGTGGATCTCGCGGTATTTGCCCGCACGCTCAGCCTTGAGGTGCTGCTCGAGGTGCACGACGAAGCCGAGCTTGAGTACGTCAACTCGCACGTCAACGCCGTTGGCGTTAACAACCGCAACCTGTCCACCTTTGTAACCGACACGGCAACCTCGCTAAGGCTGGCGACCCTAATCCCCGACAGCTACGTCAAAGTTTCCGAAAGCGGCATTGCCGACACGCGGACCGTGAAAAGGCTGCAAAAGGCAGGGTTTCAGGGATTTTTGATGGGCGAAAATTTTATGAAAACGGAAAATCCGGCGCAAACGCTTGCCGAATTTGTGAAAAAATTGAAGATGAAGTAGCGGATGTATTTAAAGCGGTCGGCGTGTGGAAACTCCTAAACTTTTAATTAACTAAAAATGAAAATCAAAGTTTGCGGCATGAAGGAGGCTGACAACATAGCCCAAATTGCCCGGTTACAGCCCGATTACATGGGGTTTATTTTCTACGAACGCTCGCCCCGCTTTATCGGCGACTTGCCCCCCAGCGTTCTTAATGCGCTACCGGAAGAAACGCTGCGCGTAGGCGTGTTTGTCAACGCCGCAAGGGAGTACATTGCCACGCAGGCGGTGCGCTACCACCTCAACCTGCTACAGCTTCACGGCGACGAAACTCCCACCGATTGCGAATACTTCAAATTCGGGTATAGCCTTATCAAGGCTTTTGGGATACAATCGGCGGAGGATTTTGCCGCAACGCACCGCTATGAGGGGGTATGCGACTACTTTCTATTCGACACAAAAACCACGCAGCGCGGCGGCTCCGGCGAAAAGTTCGACCACCGGCTGCTGTTGAGCTACCGCAGCCAAACGCCGTTTTTCCTGAGCGGCGGCATTGCACCCGAAGATGCGGCAAGCCTTGCCGCCCTGCGCTTTCCCTGCTGCGAAGCGCTCGACCTAAACAGCCGCTTTGAGCTGTCGCCCGGCGTGAAAAACGTTGCAGAAGTCGGTAAATTTATCAAGGCAGTCAGGGGAAAACTTTGAATTTCAACTTTCAACTT
>JAITAP010000125.1 GCA_031284065.1 Prevotellaceae bacterium | reverse complement strand
ATTTTATCATTGTTGCCTTCAAAACCCCCTTATTCTCCAAAAGCCCCCTTAGTAGCGCCGATTTCATTCCCCGATACATTTGCCCTTATTTCCTTACTCAACTTTCGCAAGGGTATTTCTGCAAATTGTGATTATTTATTGGAAGTTATATGTGGCAACGTATTGACGCATACAGTGGGGCTATTTTCTTCAGAAGTAACAACCTTTACTTGTGGTTAAGCGTTGACCTCTTCGCTACTTTTTCCGGTATTCTTTTGGCGAGACGCCAACGTGCTGCTTAAAATATTTTCCAAAAAATGACTGGTTGGGAAACGAAAGCGCATCGCTGACTTGCTGTATGCTCATGCCCGACGAATTGAGCATAACTTTTGCCTCTAAAATCACGCTCTCGTCTATCCATTCGCCGGCTGTTTTTTGTGAAACCTCTTTTACCGTGCTCGACAGATACTTTGGCGTCAGGCAAAGCTTGTCGGCGTAAAAGCTAACGCTCCGGTATTCTTTGCAGGACTCGCGAAGAAGCTGTAGAAACTGCTCAAAAATTATTTTTTTCCTGCACTTCTGCAACATTTCCGGCTGTTCGTGCTGTTGAAGAATCGTTACTATGCCGTAGAAAAATGCCCGCATCAAGTTTCGCACAACCTCCTTTGTGTAGGCGTTGCTCTCTGCGCGGATGGTTGTCCGCAGCAGCGAATAGTAGGTGAGCAGCAGCTCCGATTCGCTGGGCGTTAGGGCGGTGCAGGGGTTGTTTTTCAGGTAAAAAAAGACGGGCAGCATCTCTTGAAGGTTGAGCTGTAGGCTATCAATGAATTGCCTTGACATCACCACAAAAAGCGCGGAGAAATCCTCGCTGACGCTGCGGCTGTACTGTAAAATCTGGTCGGGGAGAACAATTGTGAGGCAGGGTGCGCTAAAAACATGCTTCTTCAAGTTGACTGCGATTTCTACCGTTCCTCGCAGGCACAGCGCAGCAATGGTAACGTTCGTTTTTGTCGGGTAGTCAAAAAGGGGAACTTTGCTAATATCGTCAAAAATGAAAACGTCATCGCCAACGTTGTCCATCACCACGTGTTCTTCGGCAAAGGCGCGATTTATTTGCATCATTGGAATTTATGAGTTTCCGGTAATTTTTAATTTTTCACCACCCACCGGCTCGGTCTGCGCTCCTTTGCGCTGAACTCCGCGCCGATTTTCACCGTCTTTTTGCCGCTGGCGGCGTAGGGAATCAGGTAGCCTTTGTCGTCTATCTGCTTCAGAGCGTCTTCGGCAGTGGCATTTTCGGAGAGCTTGAACTCAAAGACAAACACTGTGTCGCCCGTAACCACCACCGCGTCGGCGCGACCGGCGGCGCTGCGCTGCTCCGCCTCAATGAACTGCCCCATCAGCCGGAACAAAAGGAAGAATACCGTTTGGTAATGCTTCTCCTCCTTGTTGTTCAGCTCGTAGGGTATCCCCGCAAAAAAGGCTTGCAGGCGGGTCATGAAGCCCTCCACGTTGCCCGCGAGTAAATCCCTGATAAAATTTGCCACAGAGAAGTCGCCCCGCACATTTTTTCCCTGCACATAGGCGGGCAGCAGCTCGTTGAAAAATCCGTACTTCACCTCGTCGTTTGGGAAGCCCAGAATGAACTCGTCGAACAGCGCATCGTATCCTTTTACGGTAAGGTATCCGCTTTGGTAGAGTAGGGGGACGGGGTCTTCGTGCTCTGTCCGGTAGTCGGCTATGGAGCGCGTCGGAATTTTCACGTCGCTCTCCAGCTTCTTAACGTCAAATTCGGCGGTTTTGAGCATTTTGACGAGGAACGTCGGCGTGCCGGTTGCAAACCAGTAGTCGCGAAACTCTCTTTTGCCAAAGGTATTCAGCAGGCTGAACGGGTTGTACATGCCCTCGCTGTTGGGGGCAAAATGGTAGCCGTCGTAGCGTTTCTTGAGCTCGGCAAGCGTCGCCTCGCGCGTCAAATTTCGCCTTTCGGCGAGGCTCTCTATTTCCGGCCGGAAGTTTTCCGTCATCTCCGACTCCGAAATGCCGCAGATGCCGGCATAATTTTCGTCCATGCTAATATCCACCAGCTGGTTTAAGTCGCTAAAAACGCTAACCTTTGAGAATTTGGTAACGCCGGTGAGCATCACAAAGCGCAGGTGGGCGTCGGCGCTTTTCAGCACGCCGTAAAAGCCTTTGAGCACGTCGCGCATGGCGCTGTTGACCTCCTCTTTGTCTAAGGTATTCACCAGCGGCTTGTCGTACTCGTCCACCAGCGCCACCACCTTGCGCCCCGTTTGCTCGTGCGCCCGCTGAATAAGCCGCAGCAGGCGGGAGGAGGGCGTTGCCTCTCTTTCCGTGCTGCCCCACACATCTTCCAGCTGGTTTAGGTTGGTATCCAGCGCGGCGTAAAGGGACGCTATGTCGGTGTAGGCCTCCACGTTCAGGTCGAGGTGAAAAACCGGGTACTCTACCCAGTCTTTCTCCAGCTCGGCAACAGCCAAGCCCTCAAAAAGCTCTTTTTTACCGAGAAAGTAGGCCTTGAGCGTGGAGAGGAAGAGGCTTTTCCCAAACCTGCGCGGACGGCCGAGAAAGTACGGCGAATCGGTGTTTGCAAGCCGGTAGAGGTAGGCGGTCTTGTCCACATATACGTTGTTGCCCGTGCGGAGCTTTTCAAAATCCTGTACCCCAATGGGTAATTTTCTGGCGGTAAACATAGCTTTGCTGTTTAGGGTGAAGTGCAAACTGTAGTTGAAAGCTGAAAATTTAGATGCTCAACTTTCGCAAGCGTATTGCGGGTTTACGGCATCCCGTTAGGAATGTGGTGTACGCGATTCGGCGTCATATACGGTATTCATGTTTTTTGT